>QMQC01000124.1 GCA_003648875.1 Actinomycetota bacterium | reverse complement strand
TACGGCATCAGCGATGCGGGCGATGCCTTCCCCGATTCGAGGACGTACGAGTACCACTGGCCCTCAGCTCGGCCGCGTGACCTCACCCTTGGTGAAGTCCTCCCTGAGATGCTGGTCGTCGCCACACGTCGGAGCTCCCACGGAATGTCCTACATGAGCAGAGACGACTCCGGAGCCATGTACCTGATAGAGCCCATATTCGAGGTCGAGTCCTACTACTACATCCCCGATCCCGATGAATCCGACTGAGGCCGTTTGACACTGACGCGATCGGATTCTGCGCATCGTTCTCGGATCGTCCTGCCCACGAACCACGCGAAGTACAACCCGTACCCGCTGGCGACGAGCCAGAGCAGCGACTTCAGAACTTCGTGTGTGGTCACAACTCCCTCCGTGCCACCAACGTATCTGAGGCTTGTGACAAGAAAGGACCGCACGGTTGGCAACCCCGTGCGGTCCTGCCTTGTCTGTGGAGGAAACGTATCAGCGGTCTTTGCCACCGCCCGTGTTCGTGAACGAGAACGTCTTGGACTGTCCTGTGCTTGCCTTGATCTTCACGTTGAAGGTCTTGCCTGATGGTGCGTCAGGGAATTTGACCTTCATCTCCCACTCACCGTGTTCACCTGCGGTGGTTGAGTTGCTTCCGTACTCCGAACTCGCTGTGATCTTCGCACCAGGTTCCGCCGATCCGTAGAAGACGTCGTAGGGGGTCTCTTCGCCACAAGAACCGTATTTCTGATGTGCGACGAATGAAGATTCTTCACCCTTGGGTTCATCGGCCGGTGCGTCGAAATACACGGTGACCGATGCAATGGTCGCGTCACCTCCTGAGTCGATTCCTTCGAACGCGACATGGTTCTTTCCCGGGGAGAGAACGAGTTCCATCGACCACTCACCTTCATGGGGGATCGCCTCGTACTTGCCACGGTGGATGACGACATCATCACTCGCCGTGCCACCGAATGCGACGACTTTGGACTCGAAATGGGTGCCGTCCGTCGGGTGGGTGAGAGTGAAGAGCGGTTCCTGGTCCTGTACGTCCGCCTTGGTATCGGATTCTTGCGCAGATTCCGTGTCCTTTGACTTGTCGGATTCCTGGGAAGCAGGCTCTTTTTCCTTGACTTGCATCGGTTCGGGTTCCTTGTCGATGATCGTTGTCGTCGTTGGCTCCAGAGAGAGAGTCGTCAGAGTCACCTGTGTGTTGTCTGACGTATAGGCCCCGGTTTGCGAGCTTTCGACGTCCCTGTATGTCCCTATGCCTGCCATTGCAGCACCACCGAGTAGGACGATGGCGAACGATGCGAGCGCTACGAGAAATGGTTTCCCTCTCATGGGTGTTGATCCTCTCCCAATCGATCTTGTGATGCCCTCGCCTGCCCGGCCCTTGCCCGTTACACGCAGCAGCGCAGGTTCAGGTTTATCGAACTTTCGCTGCGATTCCTTCTTGGGTGGCCCAGACATCCTGCCGATATTCGGTAAACCTCAACGATGCAGTCAACGAGTAACAGGTAACTGATGACCGTACGACCACGACCCCGCGGTGCTGGGCCAGACGAGGCGGATACGCCATCGTCCTACGCGCTTCGTGCTACGGAGCCGTTCGATCGCTTCTATGAAAGGGAGTACCGATCAGTGGTTGGCCTTGCTTATGCGTTGTCCGGTAGTCGTGCGGCATCCGAGGACCTTGCGCAGGAGGCTTTCATTGCTGCCCATCGGAACTGGGAGAGGGTCGGGAGCTACGACAAACCCGAGGCATGGGTACGGCGCGTGGTATCGAACCTCTCGGTATCTCGATTCAGAAAGCGCGCAAGCGAGGTGAAGGCTCTCACCCGGCTCGCCGGTTTCTGGCGCGAATCCTCACCACTTCCTGAGCTTCCCTCTGAGGCAGAGGAATTCTGGTCGTCGGTCCGCAAGCTTCCGAAGCGTCAGGCCCAGGTCGTCGCCCTGCACTACCTCGAGGATCGCCCCGTTTCAGAAATCGCGGAGATCCTCGAGTGTTCACCGAACACGGTGAAGGTGCACCTGCACAAGGGAAGACGGAGACTCGCAGACAGGCTGGACATACAGATGGGAGGTGACGCATGACCACGCTCGACTCGCTCGCACATAGTTCGGCTCTTGCGGTTCACACGAGTGTCTCACAGGTACAGGTACCGATCAGGGGCATCGCTGGAGCTGCAAAGGCAGCAGCGATCTGGCGGATGGCCGGATACACAGTCGCTGGCGCCACAGCAGGTGCAGCGGTCGTGGTGGCTCTTCTCATGGCAGGGCCGAGCGTTGATGACCCAACAAGGGACTTCGCACCGACGACGAATACGGCGGTACCCACAACGATTCCTGAGGAAACCGTTGTGCAGACCACGATCCCTGAGTCACAGGAATCCCAATCGATGACGCCTGTGCCCGGAGACGACAACGACGAGAACGAGGGGACTCTCCCGGACACGACTCCACCACTGCTCGAGGTGACATCGCCCACAGATGGCGAACATGTGCGAACCAAGCTGATCTCGTTCTCCGGCATCACCGAGCACGATGCAATCGTGACAGCGAGCGGCAAGTTCCCTGCGGTTGTGGATCCGGACGGGTCGTGGTCCATTGCCCTCGTCCTCACTCCAGGTGCCAACGGTGTTGTGTTCCGTGCGCTCGATCGTGCCGGCAACGAATCAGAAGCTCGCCTCACCGTATTCCTCGACGTCGAAGAACCGACCGAAACGACGACGACCATCCCGGCTGAGTGGGTGTTCACAGCCAACCAGAAGTACGGGTCGTGCTCCGAGCCGGTGCCATACGATGTGTTCACCGGAAAGGCCAAGCCGGGTACGACGGTGACGGTCACATCACCCCATGGAAGCGGAGCGGCTGCTGTTGACGGCGAGGGCAACTGGAGCGTGAGGGTTGAGTTCAAGACTGCACCGCACAATGTCGAATTCACGGTGATCGTCAGTGACCAAGCAGGTGCGAGCAAGGCCTTCCCGTTCGTCAGCCTCTACGAGGGTTGAGACCTGATGACGGTCCAGGTGCCGTTCCCTGTGCCCTGTCACCCGCGCCCTGCGTCCTGACCACCGCTACGCTGTCGAAAGATGGCTGACCAGGCGAACTTTGAGCGAGACGCGATGCAGTATGCGCCGCAGCTCTATTCGGCTGCCTTGCGGATGACGCGCAATCCAGCTGATGCCGAGGACGTTGTCCAGGAGACATTCCTCAAGGCGTATCGGGCATACGACTCGTTCACCGAGGGCACGAACCTGAAGGCATGGCTGTATAGGATTCTCACGAACACCTACATCAACAAGTACCGCAAGAAGCAGCGGCGGCCAAGTGAGGTCGAGCTCGGGGAGCTCCAGGATCTGTACCTGTTCAAGCGTCTTGGCGAGCAGTCCGGTGCACAAGTGAGCGCAGAGAGTCAGGCTCTTGACATGTTCGTGGACGAGGACATCATCGAGGCGATCGAGTCCTTGCCCGAGAATTTCAGACTTCCCGTTCTCTATGCCGATGTCGACGGCTTCTCGTACAAGGAGATCGCCGAGATTCTCGATATTCCGATCGGAACTGTCATGTCTCGACTACATCGGGGAAGAAAAGGACTCCAAAGGAAGTTATGGAACTTGGCAGTAGAACACGGACTAGTGGAGCCGAGCGAATGAGCGGATGCGAAAACGCGGTTGATTACGTCTATCAATACCTTGATGACGAACTGACCTATGCCCACAAAACGAGGATCAAATGGCATCTGAAGCGTTGCGGGCACTGCATGAGCGCGTTCCAATTCGAAACATCGCTGAAAGGGAAGATCGCGGAAGGCGGAAAATCTGCGCCACCTGCGGAACTATTTGACACCCTTCGTGCGTTGATAGAGCAAGAACGCAATAAAGGGGACTCTGACTGCTGACGCATCCGGGGTTCGCCCATGGAGGTCACCATGCAGGAGACTGCACTCAAGGGTCGCAAGTTCACGGGATCCGCCCGTGCACCGAAGACATACTCGACATCCCGCACGTGTGCGAGCAAGGGTTGCGACACCCGATTGAGCCAGTACAACAAGCGGGAACACTGCTTCACACACGCCCCAACCAGGTACCCACGTCTACGCGGTCGGATCGCAAAGGTGGACGCCTGAGTCGGCGCAACAAACGCACAGCGATGAAACGCCGGTGACCCCGGCGTTTCACTCGTTTGGGAGTTGGATCCCGTCCGGTCACCGGACCGCCTATCCTGCGCCGCATGATTCGCACCCAACGCATCGTCCTTGTTGCCCTCACAGCAGTTTTTGCTCTGTCCGTTGCCGTTCCTGCCTTTGGCACCGTCCTCGCCCAGGAGGGCGAGGCAGACGCCACGGACACGACCGTCGCTGCGGTCCCGATTTCGACGGGTGACGAGCCCGCCGTGGTGATACCACCTTCAGAAATCGACGAGGCGGAGCAACCCTGGACTGCTCGTCTCATTATTCCTCTTCTTGTCGTCACGGCAATCGTGCTCATCATCGGTGTCGTGATCGCCTACAACCACACCATCAGCAATCGTTACAAGGTTGTCGCGTAGCCACTCTCCGGTCCGCCGACCCAGGGTTCGCGGGAATTCGGGGACGAGATAGGCTGGGGGGATGAGCGGAGCGAGCAGGGTTGATTGGAATACGGCCTCCCAGGTGGCACGGAGGTTCTCCGGGGGCTATCCGTTGGCCGGTACGTATCACGAACGGAAGTTCGAGCTCCAAGCTCCGGACCTCGTGCAACGGGCGTCAGAGCTGGTATCTGCAGACACAGATCTCGAGCTCAGCGGGGCGCCGGTCGTAGGCGTGATCTCGCGCAATGATTGGATCGACACCAACGTCAAGTCATTCGGCGCATTGCTCGAGCCGCTCGAGGCGAAGCTCGGCGAGAGCGAAGGGTTCGGGTCGGCCCTTGCTGCAAAGGTGGTTGGCGCAGAACTCGGTGCCGTTCTCGGTTTCATGTCCAGGAGAGTGCTCGGTCAGTACGAGCTTGTTCTTCCCACGGGTGACAACGACAGGGGTGACACCGTGCTGTTCGTGGGGGCGAACATCATGTCGATGGAGCGACAGTTCGAGTTTCGGCCCTCCTCGTTCCGCTTCTGGGTTGCCCTCCACGAATGCGCTCACCGTGCACAGTTCACCGGTGTCCCATGGATGCGCGAGTACTTCTTGTCCCTCGTGAAGGAGCTCGTCGACTCATCCAAACCGGAGAAGGGAAGGCTGCAACGAGTCGCCTCGCAGCTCCGAACCGCAGTGGAAACGGGAACAGATCCTCTTGGCGACGCCGGTCTCGTAGGGCTTCTTGCTTCACCTGAGCAGCGTGATGTGCTTGATCAGGTCCAAGCTCTCATGTCGCTTCTCGAGGGCCACGGCCATGTCGTGATGGACCGCATCGGGGAACGCGAGATCACAGACGTCGGTCGTATGTCGAGCGTGCTCAGGGCCAGAAGGAAGGATCCGAAGTCCGCCGCGTTCATGAAACTCATCGGTATTGAGATGAAGATGAAGCAGTACGAGAACGGTGCTGCGTTCATCAAGCAGGTGGAGCGGGACGCATCATGGGATGCACTGTCGATGGCATGGGAGTCACCCGAGGCGTTGCCGACTCTTGCCGAAATCGATGATGCATCGCTCTGGCTCGACCGGATGGCAGGGTGACCGATCTCATCGTCGAGGCCGTTGCCTCCGCGGTGGGTGACAGCAACTGCCTCGTTGCACTCGGCGGCGGCGCAGACTCTGCGGTGCTGCTGTGGGCGACAACGGAGGCACTCGGAGCCGAGCGGGTTCATGGCGTCTTTGTCTTTCACGGCTTCGAGGGCTCAAACATGCTGCGGAGCGGTGCAACTGCCGTGGCCGAGAAGATCGGCGTCGCCTTTGGGGTCGTCGAACGGATCATCCCTGATGGTGGAAACCTCGAGGCTCGAGCGAGGAGGGCCAGATACGAAGCCATCGAAGCCGTGATGGCCGACGATGCGATCGGCCTCACGGGGCACACGGCTGATGATCAGGCCGAAACGGTGCTGATGCGATTGCTG
>QMQC01000123.1 GCA_003648875.1 Actinomycetota bacterium | reverse complement strand
GTCATCCGTCGTCTGTCATCCGTCGTTTCGATGGCTGTACGCGCGGGGGCTCGCCCGGCATCTTTGGGTAGTGCGGGGGCCACGGGGCATCACCGATACCGTTCTCTTCATCCTCCATGACCCACTTGATGCCCGTGTCGATGCGACCCTGAGCCTCATCGATACCGTCGGTCAGGTCACCGACGTCCTCCCACCGGTCCTTGAATGACATGAGGTTGAATCGATCTGGCTTCGCGGCATCGAGTTCAGACCACTCGAACGGTGTCGATACCCAGCCCGTGTGGCGTATGGAGTAGGCAGATGCCATCGTTTTGTCACTTGCGTTCTGGTTGTAGTCGATGAAGACGCCGGACCGCTCCTCCTTCCACCATGCAGTGGTTGCGAGCGGGTTGCGCCGCTCCGCTTGCCTTGCGATCGCCAGACAAACCCGCCTCACCGCGTAGTACGTCCAGAGCGGCTCAAGTCGAACGTTGATGTGGATCCCGCGATTGCCAGATGTCTTCGGCCATCCGACGAGGCCCAGTTCATCGAGGATCTCCCTGATCGTGTGGGCGACATTGATCACGGCATCGAATCCGTACCCATCGGTCGGGTCGAGATCAATGCGTAGCTCATCCGGATGGTCCAGATCTGACGACCGTGCGTTCCACGGGTGGAGGTCCAGACAGTTCATCTGAGCCAGCCATAGGACGTCCTGGGCTTCGAGGGGCAGGAACATCCGACCAGGTCTCGCTGAGGGAAAGATGACGTCGACGGTGGATCTGGCCGAGTCCGGTACTCGTTTCATGTAGAACGGATCGCCCGAAACACCCTTTGTCCAACGTTTGAGCATCGTGGGACGGTCGTACACACCGCGCACGGCCCCGTCCATGCACATGACGAAGTGCTCTGCAACGTCGAGTTTCGTCCAACCCTCCTCGGGAAACACGATCCTGTCGGGGTTTGAGATCCGGACAGGCACACCGTGCGCTTCGAGATGGATTTCGGTTGCCATCCCACGATTATGCCCGACGGGTTACCGCACCGGCACCATCGCGAGAATTAGACTGTCCGTCACAAAGAGAGGGAGAGACATGTCTGAAGTGGAGATCGAGGTCCACGACTACAACGACGACCTGAAGAAGGGCTGGTGGCTGTTTGCAGTGTCCGGCGTCCTTTCGGTGATCATCGGCGGGCTGTTGATCTTCTGGCCGGACGCGACGATCACGGTTGTCACGGCGATCGTTGGCTTCTTCATGATCGTCACCGGAGTCATCAGATTCTTGGTGGCCGTACTCGACTCACGCGCCGAGGAACGCTGGCTCATAGCCTTTGCGGGGATCATCGGCATCGTGCTCGGTGTGATCGTCATGAAGAACCCGGAAGGCACGATCAAGGTCATTGTGCTGATAGTCGCGATCTTCTGGCTGATATCAGGCCTTGTCGACTTCTTCCGGGGCCTCACCGATTCGTCGCTCCCCGATCGAAAGCTACGAATCGTCTTCGGGCTCATGTCGGGCTTGTTCGGCGTCGTGGTTCTCGTATGGCCAGCCATCACGATCGGTGTCTTCGTCATCGTCGCGGGCATCTATTCGGTGTTCTTCGGCGTACTCGAGATCATCGCGGCGTTCCAGATCAAGAACGCATAACTGCTCACACTCCGGCGAGTCTGTCGAAGGAGTCGACTATCGCGTCGGTGAGTTGGTCCTTGCGGTACCAGATGGCGGTTGCGTGACCGCCACGGACGACGCGCAACTCTGAGCCCGGCCAGTGGGCTGACAGTGACTCGACGGCGTTTGCCGGAACATATCCGTCCTGTGAGGTCCTGACCACGATTGCGTGCGCAGTGTGTGGTTCCGGCTCGACGTTGAGAACCGATATCGCTCCCAGGGTCGATCTCAGCTTCGCCTCCTGGGATCGACCGCCGAGTGCGTCCCATGCAATACCCTCGCGGAGCATGCCGTCGAGGAACACCGGACCGGGCGAATGTGACGCTGCAAGGGGTGCCGAGGCGATCGGGACCGGCATTGTTGCCGTAACGATGGCTGCGGTGTTGCCCCCCATCGAGTAGCCGGACACACCGATATCCCATCCCTGGTCGTGGAGCCAAACGAGTATCCCGCGTGCCTCGTTCACTGCTGCTGCCCCCATCACCATGAAATCCGATACCGTGCGGATCGGCTGTCCATGCTCCGGCACCGGGTGGCGGGTCCCGTAGTAGGGGTTCTCGAGGACGATCGAGCGTATGCCCTTTCGCGCGAGATGGCCGGCCATCGCAATCCGAACCTTCGGATCGTGCTCATTCCACGCCGGCATGAGAACGACGACGCGGTTCGTGTTCTCCGGCGGGCTGATCGAAATCACCGATCCCTGCTGGGAGCGAGTCGGGAGGAGGGCGGAAGGACTGGTGAAGGCTCCATGAGCGATCTCGAGTCCATACTTCTCCGTTTCGTGAGAAAGCCAGGCGATCTGAAGCGGCTGCGGTACGGTCTCCGCGATCGGCGCAGGGACGAGCGATGTCTCGTCCCCCCAGCCCCCCATGAAGAACTTGAGCCGTGCGGGCCCATGAGACAGGACCGCGCCTGCCACCCTGTCGATAGGGTGGATCACAAGTCCCGTGTCAGCATCGCGCTGACCTCTGGGTAGAGGCGCCGCTTCACGGTTCGGAGAGTGCTCGGATCCTTGTCTGCCAAATCCGCAGCGAGTTCGATGGCTTCAGGCACGACATCCTTCTCTGCTGTCGCACGGTTCACAACTCCAAGGGCGACTGCTTCGTCGCCACCGATCTGTCGACAACTCACCACGAGGTCATGCGCCGCGGGTTGCGGTACCTTCGCCAAGATGAGTGCGGACATGCCTGGCGTGAATGGAATGCCGACATCGACTGATGGAAGGCTCATGTATCCACGGTCGCTCCTCATGACTCGATAGTCATGGGCCAGAGCGAGGAGGGCACCTCCTGCAATGGTGTGACCGTTCAGCGCCGCGACCGTGATGAACGGTGCCGTGAGTATCCGCCCGAGGAGTTCGTCGAACCGGTTCATGAATGCGATGCGCTCGGCATCGGAGTAACCGATCACCTCATCCAGATCGAGCCCGCTGCACCAGAAGCGATCTGAGCCTGTGACGACCAGAGCGCGCGGGACATCGGCGTCCTCGACCCGATCGATCACGTCGGTCCATGCATCAATGGTGGCGGAGCCGATGAGGTTCTCTCCGCTCCCAAGGGTGAAGAGCCAGACCGAGTCATCAACGAGTTCGAGGGTCCATTCCTGCATGGCGCGAGGCTAATCCGGTTCGCGGTTCAGGGTTCACGGCTCGGATATCGGTTGTGTCTCGTGTGTACCCTTGCGAAATGAGAATGGTTCTCAATAACCGATCTGTTGTTCTGCTGATGGCATCGATGGCCATGCTGGTGTCCGCGTGTTCGTCCGGCGACGAGCCTGAGGGCGTCGCCGGTGTCAGGGTCGTTGCCACGACAACGATGTTGGGCGACATTGCGCGCAACATCGTTGGAGATGGTGGCATTGTCGAGGTCTTGCTGCCGATCGGCGCTGATCCACACGACTACGAGCCGTCGTCGTTTCAGGTCTCTGTCATCTACGACGCCGACCTGGTGATAGCCAACGGACTCGGGCTCGAGGAGGGCCTGTCCGATGTGCTCGCCGGGGCGGCTGACGACGAAGTCAATGTCGTTGAGGTCGCGGTCCGGGTCGATCCTGTCTCGTTCGACGACCGTGAGCCCTGCAGCACCGGAGCAAGGGGAATCTGCGATCCTCATGTCTGGCTCGATCCTGAGCGCGCAGCTTCGATCGCCCTGATCGTCGGTACCGAGCTCTCCCTTGTGGACACCTCGATGGATTGGCAGGCAAGAGCAGGGCTGTACGCGGCGGAGATTCGCGCAACCGACGTGACGATCGACGAAATGTTGGCCTCTGTTCCTGAACGAGACCGGATCCTTGTAACCAACCACGACTCCCTCGGGTACTTTGCGGATCGGTTCGGCCTCGAGATCATCGGATCTGTGATCCCTGGTGGTTCGACGCTCTCAGAGCCAAGCTCTGCGGACCTTGCGCATCTCGTCGACCTGATCAAGGAGACGGGCGTCTCGGCGATCTTCGCTGAGGTGGCGGAACCGGCCACGCTCGCCGAAGCGATCGCATCAGAGGTCGATCATCCTGTTCGGGTGATTCCGCTCTTCATCGGCTCTCTCGGGGACCCGGGATCAGGGGCAGATACGCTGATCCGCATGCTTGAGACCAACGCCATGCTCATCGCCGATGGGCTGTCGTGAGCAGCCTCCTAGTCCTAGTCTGAGCGACATGATCCCTGACGGCACGTCTGCCTCCATCGTCCTCACAGTGGCCCAGACCGACACCGCTGTTGCTCTCGGTTCGGGAGATGTCACCGTTCTCGGGACACCGCGCATTGTCGCGCTCTGCGAGGAGGCCGCGGTTGCGGCATTGGCCGGATTTCTCCCTGAGGGAACAACGACGGTTGGAACCAGCATCAACATCGATCATTTTGCGGCAACCGCAGTCGGTGGCTCCGTCACAGCCACGGCTACCGTCAGCGAAGTCGATGGCAGGAGGATCTCATTCACCCTTGTCGTCGAAGATGGCGACAAGACCGCCGCCAGCGGAACTCACACCCGCTTCGTCGTCGATCGAGCGCTTTTCGAAGAATCTGCCATCAATTGACCACCAGCAGGACCCCACTGTTCGTCCGGTATCCGGCTTCTTGTCCCCGTCAGGAGAGCCATTCCACTTTGCACCAGGCGCGGGTCTGGCATGCGGGACACTGGATGTGGCGGCTGTATGAGCGCCCCGGGATCCAGAGTGACAAGGCAAGGATGCGCACGGCGAGCTCCACATAGGGAATGCGAGTCCTCACCTTGCAGTCCGAGCATGTGATCACCGCTGTGCCAGGTTCGTGATGACCGGCCGAAAACAATGCCTCGTGGCCGTCGACGTCGTGCCTCTCGACGAGTGGATCGTCCCTGAGGGAGTCCTCGATTTCGATCGGTGGCGTCTCGAAGAGGGCTCGTTTGCCTTCTCGATCCGAGCGATCCATCACAGCATCCCTTCGATCGTCATCGCCAGCTCCCTGTAGGCAGCGGCCGGCTTGGACGTGCCGGCATGTGAAAGCACAGACCTGCCGACCTCGGGTGCCTCTGCAACCCGAACAGATCGGGGGATCGGTGGTTCGATGAGCTTGAGGCCATGCCTGTCCTGCACTTCCTCGAGAACCCGCTTCGACAGGTTCGTGCGTGAGTCGTACATGGTGGCGACCCCTCCCATGATGCTGAGGTCTTCGTTCGTGTAGTTGCGGACGTCATCGATCGTCTCGATCAGTTGTCCCACCCCCCGATCAGAGAGGGTCTCAGCCTGGAACGGAATGATGACCGTATCGGCAGCCGTGAGGGCGTTCACCGTGAGGATGCCAAGCGACGGACCGCAGTCGATGAGAACAACGTCGTAGTTCTCCTTCACATCCGCAATGGCACGCTTGAGAACGAACTCCCTGCCGGTCTTCGTCAGGAGATGTATCTCTGATCCGGCCAGGTCGATCGAGGAGGGGAGCAGGTCGGGCCCGTCGCGCTCGATCAGGACGTCTGACGCTTTGTTGCGAGCAAGAAACACGTCGTGGATCGTGATGTCGAGGGAGTCCGGCTCAACGTCAGCGGCAAAGGTGAGGCATGCCTGAGGGTCGAGGTCGATCATGAGAACGCGCGTGCCCCGCTCAGACAGAGCCTCTGCGAGCGTATGGACGGTGGTCGTCTTTGCGACTCCACCCTTCTGGTTCGCCACAGCGATCACGACGGACATGACCCAACAGTAGACGGAGAAGGGGGGACACCAGGAGGCTGCTACCTTGGCCCCTCTGGGGCGCAGACCGGAGCTGTTGGGTCCTGGATCACGGGGTGGCCCGTGCGCTCGATGACGACGGGGATAAGGCAGGCTCCAATCCTGCCGTCAGGTTCGAACACGAATTGGGCAATGGCCGTTCGCTTCGAGGCTTGCGGGTACGCCTGCCATACGAAATTTCCGAGACCCCAAGCAATCGGTCTGTTGTGATACCACTCAAGCGGCTGGAGC
>QMQC01000122.1 GCA_003648875.1 Actinomycetota bacterium | reverse complement strand
GGAGGCTCATACGACCAGGACGAGAAGGTGATGCTCGAGCTCCATGGCGATCGATGGCTGATCTCGGAGCCAACGTGGCCAATGGATCGGTACGGGTGCGGAGGATTCGAAGGGTGACTGTGGTCTTGTTCAGTATCCTTGCGTCGCTCATCCAGCTTGCGATCATGGTCGGCATCGTCGTATTGATCGTTCGACTGGTTTCTGGCCGCAGCAAGACTTCATCTGAGGGCGTCGGGGTCCTCATTCGGCGATTCTTCGTGTACACGATCATGCTCTTCATGCTCGTACTCGTCGGCATCGGCGTCGCGGGCCTGATCCGGGCGGCGTGGCCGGGTTTCGACGAATTGACCGACAGCAGCTCACAGACTGCCATCTCGATCGCGTTCGTGGTTGTCGGTCTGCCTGTCTATTCGGGACTCGCTCTCTTCACGAAGAGACGACTGGGAGAAGATCCGCGCGAGCAGCGATCCGCGGGGTGGGCGTTCTACCTCACAGTCGCTCTCATCGGATCCCTCCTTGCGTCGATGTCGCTGATCGATGCAGTCCTCTCCAACCTCGCGAGCGACGGTGACATCGACCGGACATTGCTGATTCACGCCGTGACCTGGACCGCCATCTGGGCAGGCCACTGGGGGGTATCTCGGAGGTGGAAGCCCGAGCGGAACATCCAGGCCCACCTGCTTCTCGGATCGGCTGTTGGTCTGATCTGGGCCTTTGCTGGTGCGTTCGCAACGATCGCTGCTCTGCTCTCGACCGTCTACGACCGCCTGTTCCTGGTTTCGATCGTCGACGGTGGAATCACTGAACTCCTGACACCCTTGACCGTTGTCGTCGTTGGTGTGCCAGCGTGGTGGTGGTATTGGTTCCGCCATGCACGTCAAGGCTCCAGGACCCCATGGTGGCTCGCATACGTGCTCCTTCTCGGCGTCCTCGGCAGTGCTGTGACAGTGATCGCGGGCGCAGGAGTCATGCTGTTCGGGCTGCTCGACTGGATCATCGGTGATCCAGCATCGAGCGCCGCCGCACACTTCACATTCCTCCCTGGAGCGATCACTGGAATGGTCGTTGGTGGAGGCATGTGGGCATACCACGCAGAGGTACTCGGTAGTCGCGACAAGAGAGAGCGCAACGAGGTCGGGCGCGTATACGACCATCTGCTTTCGGGCGCTGGCCTCGTCGTTGCGGCGAGCGGTATCACAACGCTGATCGCCACGGCGATCAAGGCTGCCAGCGGTGTCACGATCGTGTCTGTGGACAGTGGCAGCACTCTCGCTGCTGCCATCACGTTGATCGTCATCGGTACACCGCTGTGGTGGCATTACTGGTCGGCAATCCAGAGGGCCAGGACCAAGGATCCCGTCGGTGAGCTCCGCTCGATCACGAGGCGCATCTATATCGTCGTGCTATTCGGCGTGGCTGCGATCGTTTCGGTGATCAGCCTCATCATCCTCGTGTTCATCGTCTTCGAGGACATCCTCGAAGGGAACTTCGGGTCAGGAACCTTGGACAGTGCTGGTGTATCTGTCGCTCTTCTCCTGACAGCGGGAGCGCTCGCCTGGTACCACCTGACGGTGTTCAGAGAGGACAGGACGGACTTCGTACCCGAGTCTGACGACGCACCTGGCGTACCCGTTGCACAGGATGCTCCCGCGGTGCGTGCCGTGCGCCACGGCTCCTTGGAAGAGACACTTGAGACGCTCGCTGAGGCGGGCCAAGACCGAACTTTGGTCTCGTGGTACGAGGACGGATTCGACGTGGAGCCGCTCGATGAGTAGAGCAGGTTTCACCCGTTGGGATGACAACCTATCCTCCGACGGCGCTCTTGAGGAAACCAGATGACCTTCGATACATCAGCTCTTGCCGACCTCTCTCTGCCTGATCCCGAGGGATCTTTGCACCGACTTGGAGACTTGTGGGTTGACGAACCACACGTCTTGTTGTTCCTTCGACACTTCGGTTGACTGACGTGTCGCGAGCGGGCCGGTCAGGTCCGCGATCGATACGGAGAGCTGACGGCGACAGGGTCAGGTGTCACGGCCATCGGCACGGGCGACAGACGTTACGCAAAGGCGTTCATCGAGGACGAGTCTGTGCCTTTCGCCGTCCTTCTCGATGAAGACGGGAAGGCGGCGGGGATAGTCGAGATGAACCGTCTTGGCGCCGTGTCGTTGATGAGACCGAAGGCGCTCTTCACCGGAGTAAGGACCTTCGCCCGCGGCCACCACCAGCACAGAACAGGTCCCAGACCCACCCAACTCGGAGCGACCCTCGTGATTGCGCCGGGCGATGAGTTGATCTACATCGAAAGGGAATCGTTCGCAGGCGACCACGCCGACCTCAACGAGGTGGTGGCTGCACTGCTGAGCCGGGAATCGTGAGCTACGGACCGGTGCACGCTTGCCGACTGCTCTTCTATGATTTGGTCGTCGCGAGTTCCAAGCCGACCCAAGGGTCGACCCCCGAACTGCGACAACACTCAGAAAGATGAGTAATGCGCGAGATCGAAGAGAGTATCGACCAACTGCGCCGTGCCTCTGATGAGATGTCGCGAGGTATGGACTTGCTGACACTTGCAGAGCGGATGGGTGGTTTCGGCTTCCTCGTCTGGAATCTGGAGCCCGACGAGCTGTGGATGTCCGAGGGTGTCTACGAGGTCTACGGTATGCGGCGAACGACAGCGCTTACGACGCCCGAGCTGATCGCCACCCGTGTGCATGCCGACGACAGAGAGGAAGTTGGTGAGGCCCTGGCCGCAGCAGCTGCGGGAGGTCGGTTTGACATGGTTCATCGAGTGGTCCGTCCCGACGGGGATGTGAGGCACGTGCATGCGAAAGCCCAACGCATTGAGGGTGACGCCGGCCACCCTGCCATCTTGCTTGGCACGCTCGTGGACGTGACACCGGTCGATAATGCAGAAGCTTGAGGTGAGCTGAAACTCGTCAGGAGCGCCAAAGTGGGTGGGGACCCACAAATGCTATGTTGCCGTATGGGCGACCCCGACGAAACGACGTATCCCGGTCGGCGATGGGTCGTTCCTTTGTCTGGCACTGTGATGGTTGGATTCGGTGTGATCCTCTACGGATTCTCCGTGTATGCAACCGATCAGGCGGCGGGTGCCGAGTTCTCCCAAACCGCTCTCTCGCTTGCTTATGGTGGATCCGTGTTCGTAGGGGGTCTCCTTGCTCTCCCTGTTGGTCGATTCGCGGACAACCACGGGGTCCGGCTCATCGTCGGGGCGGGGGCGTTGCTCGGATTCGTTGGCTTGGCTGCCTTCTCTATCTCGAACCAACCGTGGCAGGTTGTTGCTGCTTGGTGGGTGTTCCTCGGTCCTGCTCAGGCGATGATCTACTACGAACCGGCCTACGTCGCCATCGATCAGTGGTCTCCACCCAAGGACCGTGCCCGCACACTCGCCACGATCACGCTGATCGGCGGTGTGGCGGGAATCATCTTCATCCCGCTGGCGGCTCAGTTGGTCTCTCTCTTGGGCTGGCGATCGGCTGTCCTTCTGCTGGGGTTTCTCCTGCTCGTGGTTGGTGGAGCCTCCGCATGTTTCGCCTTGCCACAATGGCGGAGCGACATGACCAGGATGCAAAACGTGTCCGGGCTCGGAGGCGTCACCTCGGAGCTCATTCGGGACCGCCGGTTCGTGTTGTACTCCGTGGCTCTGATGCTCATTCTCCTGGCCACCCAGGGCGTCATCGTTCATCGCGTGGCGCGCTTTGAAGAGGTCGGATACTCCCTGACAACCGTTGCACTGTGGGCAGCGGTTGCATCGGCGATGAGCCTGCCGGGCCGCTGGATCGCACCCAGACTCGCAGACCGCTTCGGAGCGACCCGGGTCCAGGCAGTGATTGCGCTGATCGTCGCTTTCAGTGTCGTGCTGATGGTCGACGACACGCAGTCGTGGCGGATGATCGGTCACTTCTTCTTGTTCGGACTTGCGTTCGGAGCACTCCTGCCACTGCGTGCGATGGTCATGGGGAACTGGTTCTCCGGACCAACCTACGGAAGGATCATGGGTACACAGTGGACCGCCGTGGTTCTCGTCTCGGCTGCCGGCCCCCTCCTCGTTGGCGTGCTACGGGATGTGACCGGTGGCTATCAAACGCCGTTCATACTGCTCGCGATGTTCTATCTGGCAGCAGCGGCCGTAATCGTATCCAGCGGGCGGGTGAGGCCGAGCTACGCAAAGGCAGGTCAGAGAACCTGATCAGCCGCTGACGTTGGACGCAACAGTGAGCTCTCCATCCACGATCGTCCCGAGCACTGTGACGTATCCCTCGGACCACTGTGTATCACCCTGTTCGATGAGAAGGACATCTGACAGCGCCTCGGGATTCGTCACAACCACACTCACACCACCGCACTGAGGGGGGAACGACTCGGCCAGAGCTTCACACAGGCGTGCTGCGGTTCCCTCAGAGACGAAAAAACCCCTTACCGCAACGACCTCAGTGCCCTCGTAAGCGATTGCTTCTGAGATGTCGAGACCGCCGTCAACGATGAATCCGCTCGAGGCAGGTGCATCACCTCCGTCGTCCGCTGGCGCCAGTGGAAGATCACTGTCGGTGACCGAGCCATCGCCCGCGACCAGTGTGTCCTCGCAATCAGGGGTGTCCTCTGCGCACACGCCGGCCACCACTGGAATACCGTCGGCACCCGGACCCCCACGCTCCTCGCTCGCAGCACATCCTGCGGCAATGACGGCCATCACCAGAACGATCGCGACCATCACGAACCCTTTGCTCACCATCATGTCCTCCATGGAGCTATCAAACGTTCTCTTCAGAATTGAGACGCACACATCACCCATCCGGTTCCCGTCGATGCTGGCACATCTTCCTCGTGTGAAAACGCGCGCCTTCAGAGGCGTTATCGCCGATCGGTCACGACACGGCCGCAGTGTCGTGACCGATCGTGTCTACGTTTCAGGTAGATGACAAGGTCTGTGGGCACATAGCGTTCGAACACAATGCGCCAGACAACATCCTCGTTGAACAGGGATCACCTGTGTCGGATTGTCGGGCGACGATCCAAGCTCCGATCCAGAGCAGCCACGAGAAGCCGTACGCGATGGCAAGATAAGCGACGTTGTGCTTGGCCCACAACGTCAGAGGCGCCTCTGACGGTCGTCGAATGTCAGCCATGATCCATCATCCCACACGACCTTCGCAGACTCACAACCACCAAGGCCTGATGGCACGGCCGGGACCAAAGCATTCCATTTCGACCGGGATCACCCAAACCATGACGGGGACACCCCTACTACGGGCTTTGTGTTGGTTGGCATGGCGCCACCGGGCTCGGAGACCGAGCACGGCGGGTAGATCGTGTCAGGTCTGTCGTTCGAAGTCGCTCGGCTTCCAAGTTCCATCGAAGAAGGCCTGATCGGGTCCGTACAGGCGGAGGAGACAGAACCAGCCTTTGCCCGGGACCGTCTTCATCCAGTTGTCTTCGCTTCCCTCCGGTGCGCTGGGGCTGAAGTGCAGAGTCGTAGATCCATCGGGGTTCTGCTCGGGAAGATCGCGGCTACCGATCGACGGATACATCTGGCCGTTGTCAAGTCCTGACGCCGTCGTTGCGTCGTAGGCCGTGAGAGACCAGAACAGCTTTGCGGGGACATCCGGCGGCAGCGTCACCGCGTAGGTGTTGTCACCGACGAGGTAGTTGCCCTCGCTGTCCTTGTAGGCGCCCATGTACTTGGCGCCGATGCCGATCCGGGCGCTGATCATGGCCGTACTCGTCGAGTAGTGGTTGATGAACATATGGGCTTGGGCGTTGACGTCCGTAACAAGCGCCTCGCGGTCCAGGAATGACTCATCCACGAGAGTGCCCTTGAAGAAGTCATCGAGGTCGGTCTTGGCATGCGCCACCCATTGACGATCTGCGTACCAGACGCCGTCTTCTTCGCGCTCTGAGTTCGCTGCGATGTTCTTGCCCATCCTCCACGCCGTTCTCGCTGCCACGTCGAGCAATTCGCGTTGCGTCTCTGATGGAACGAACTCCTTGCCCTTCGTGATACCGATCGCTGCCATGACGCCGTGCATGTAGGGATCGCGCCGGTCGACCACGTCGTTC
>QMQC01000121.1 GCA_003648875.1 Actinomycetota bacterium | reverse complement strand
TACGCACACACTCCCGACGCCATCGCGGTCGTACTGGACTCCGTGCAGTCGATGGTGACGGGCCGTGTGATAGCGCTTGTAGGAGCAGGTGGAGATCGCGACACCGACAAGCGGTCGATCATGGGTGCGACCGCTGCGGGACTCTCCGACCTGACGATCATCACGACCGACAACCCGCGATCGGAGGATCCGTTGTCGATCGCAGCCGAGGCGAGACGCGGAGCGGAAACACAGCCGAGAGCGACGATCGAGACGGTGATCGATCGAAGATCTGCAATCAGGCACGGAATCGCGGTGGCACGACAGGGAGACATGGTTCTCGTGTTGGGCAAAGGGCACGAACAGGGTCAGGACATCGCCACAGAGGTGCTGCCATTCGATGACAGGGACGAAGTTCGGCGTGCGCTCGTCGAGGCCGGTTGGGTGCCGACATGAACAACGTATCTCTCGGCTGGACGCTCGGGGCGGCAGCAGATGCCGTGGAGGGGACACTCGTGGGAGATTCAGGGCGACCCATCCGGGGGGTCGCGACGGATAGCCGCACCGAAGTCCATGACGATCTCTACGTGGCCCTTGTGGGCGAATTGTTCGACGGGCACGACTATGTCGATGACGTTCTTGGCTCCGGTGCTGCTGGGGTTGTCGTCAATCGCGAAGCCGGCATCCATTCCACCCCGCGCATCGAGGTTGACTCAACAGGCAGTGCGCTCGCAGCCCTTGGTGTGAAGCGGCGCAACGAGCTGGACATCCCGATCATTGCGATCACGGGCTCGACGGGCAAGACCTCGACAAAGGACCTCGTTTCTGCTGGCCTCGAGGGATCCTGGGCATCGCCCCGCTCGTACAACAACGAGATCGGTGTGCCTCTCACCGTGCTCTCCACGCCGAGAGGTGCGACATCTCTGATACTCGAGGTCGGTTCGCGCGGGAGAGGTCACATCGATTGGCTGAGACCGGTCGTCCAGCCGGATGTCTCAGTGATCACGAACCTCGGTGTAGTACATCTCGAGACATTTGGGTCGACGGAGGCCCTCGCAGACTCGAAGTACGAGCTCGTCGCGGCCCTGAAGCCCGAAGGCGTTGCAGTGTTGCCGCATAATGAGAGATCACTTCATCGTGGCGGCCGACACAGAACGATCACGTTCGGCGGTGTGGGGGCAGATGTGCGTGTTGCCGACGTCTCAGTCGATGACCGAGGTCTGCCGACCTTCACCCTCCATACGCCCCATGGCGAATTCAGACTGTCTCTCCCGCTGGCTGGCATCCACCAGGCAACCAATGCAGCCGCGGCGGTCGGTGTTGCGATCGCACTTGATGTCGATGTAGCTGGATTCATCTCACGACTTGAAGCAGCGAAGGGCTCAGCGTGGCGGATGGAGATACATCAAGGTGTGTTCACAGTGGTGAACGATGCGTACAACGCCAACCCTCAATCTGTCGAGAGTGCGCTCCGGACGGTTGCAGACATGGGCGGGCGATCTATCGCCGTGCTTGGCGCAATGGCTGAACTCGGGCCGGTGTGTGAGGCCGAACACATTCGCATTGGGGAACTCGTCGGCGAACTCGGGTACTGCGAGCTCGTGGTTGTTGGGCCTGACCACGGATACGCTGTCGGCTTCCCCGGGGAGGCTCGCAAACCCACCAATATCGAGGATTCAGCCGATACGCTTGCGGGCATCATCGAACCGGGAGATGCCGTGCTGGTGAAGGCCTCACGTTCGGCCAGCCTTGAACGCCTAGCTCTCCAACTTATCGAGGACGCTGCACCGTGATCTCACTTCTTGTCTCGTCCGCAACCGCGTTCGTACTCGTGATACTCGTCACGCCCTTTGCCATCAAGCTTCTGCGCCGCCACAACATTGGACAGTTCATCCAGTCGGAGGTCGAAGGGCACATGCACAAGCAAGGTGTGCCGACGATGGGCGGGGTCGTCGTCGTCACGGGAGCGGTGCTTGGTTATCTCCTCGCCCACATCAAGGTATTCACCGTTGGTGAGGGTTTCGGTTTCGTGAGCCAACCGATGAGCGACAAGGCCCTCCTTGGCCTCTTTGCCCTTGTGGGTATGGCCGTCATCGGATTCGCAGACGACTTCGCAAAGTTCGCTCGCCAGCGCAACCAGGGTCTGTCAAAGCGGTGGAAGTTCGGTGGGCAGCTCCTCGTTGCCGCGATCTTTGCATGGGGGGCGTCGAATGCCGGTGTGAGCACCGAGCTGTCCTTTGCACGACCCCTCGGGATCGACCTCGGACCCATACTGTTCTTCGGCCTGGTGCTCTTCATGCTTACGGCAACTGCGAACGGTGTGAACCTGACAGATGGTCTTGACGGATTGGTGGCTGGATCGAGCGCTCTCGTGTTTGGCTCATACGTCCTGATCGCCTTCTGGCAGTCGCGCAACGCGTCGTTCTACGAGGTCGACGGTGCGCTCGACATAGCGCTCTTCGCTGCGGCGGTGCTTGGCGCAGCGCTTGCGTTTCTGTGGTGGAACGCAGCGCCGGCGAAGATCATCATGGGCGACACGGGTTCGCACGCGATAGGCGGTGCGATCGCTGCCCTGGCGCTGCTCACAAACACTCAGCTGCTGCTCGTTGTCATCGGCGGTCTCTTCGTGATGGAGACGGTCTCTGTGATCCTCCAGGTCATATCGTTCCGTGGGTTCGGAAGACGCATATTCCTGATGGCTCCTATTCATCACCATTTCGAATTGAAGGGATGGCCGGAGACCACCGTGATCATCAGGTTCTGGATCATCTCAGGAATGACGGTCGCTGTCGGCGTCGGGCTGTTCTATGGAGACTGGGTCTCGTCATCATCGATCGTGCCATGAGGATCTTGATTCTCGGTTCAAGCCTTCGAGGCCTCGCCGACGCTGCAAGGATCAGTCTTGCCGCCGGCACCGATGTTCTGATGTATGACACCGAGTCGCCAGAGCCTCCCACCGATCTCGAGGGACGCGTGACCGTCCTGCCAAGCGAGTGGCATCCGGATTATCTCAAGGGCGTCGATCGCGTCATCACTTCTCCTTGGTTCGCTGAGGTGAATCCGCCCATAAGTGACGCGATTGCACGCGGGGTCGAGGTAATCACCGAAGCAGGATTCGGTCTCGAACACATGGACGCACCCTTCGTTGCAGTGACGGGAACGAACGGCAAGACGACGGTTACCGAGCTTGTCACCGACATGCTCGTCGCATCGGACGTTCGCGCCGAAGGGGGAGGGAACCTCGGTTCGCCCATCTCGGGGATGGCAGATACCGATGCCGAGGTTCTGGTCCTCGAACTCTCTTCGTATCAACTACGGTTTCTCGGAGGAGCCGTTCCCACCGCTGCAGCTCTGCTGAACATCGCACCTGACCACCTCGATTGGCACGGGACATTCGAAAGGTACGTCGAGGCGAAGGCTCGAATATTCCTCGGGATGGACCAGAACTCGGTATTGGCATACAACGCAGACGATCCCGTCGTCGTTTCGGCCGTATCGAGCGCCGAGTGCATGCTCGTGCCATGTTCAGGAACGACGATTCCCTCGAATGGCAATGGCGTTGAGGGGAAACGCATCTTCATCGATGGGCAGGAGTTCGCCTCCCCGACCGATGACCCTTCGTTCCTGTTCGATCTCGTCGCGGCAGGAACGGTCGCACTCGCAGTCGGAGCGTCAACTGGAGGAGTACGGCATGGAATCACCTCATTCCGTCCGGGCGCCCACCGGAGACAGATAGTCGAAACGGACGATGGCATCGTGTGGATAGACGACTCCAAGGCGACCAACCCACATGCAACATTGGCTGCTGTGTCGGCACACGCTCCAGTCGTTCTGCTTGCGGGTGGTCAGAACAAGGGGCTCGATCTCTCGCCGATCGGAAGTCTCGAAGGTGTGACGAACCTGATCGCCTTTGGAGAGGCTGGTCCGGCGATCTGCCACGCAACCCGGATACCAGCCACCATTGTCGAGTCGCTTGCTGACGCTGTCAACATGGCAAGGACCCTGGCTGGGTCAGGCGACACGGTCCTGCTCTCGCCGGGGTGTGCCAGCTTTGACGAGTTCTCTTCCTACGCTGAGCGAGGCGACGCATTCCAGCGTCTGGTGAAGCAGACCGAGGGGACGGCGGCATGACACAGATCGCTAACTCCTCGGGCGAGGCAAGCGGCAGCTCAGGTTCGAAGCGTCAGCCTCGCACGCGGGCGAAGATCCGGTCTGCTGGTGTCAGACGGTCCGTGTTCCTGCTCGTCATCGTTGCGATGCTGCTCACGATCGGCCTCGGGGCGATGCTGAGCGCATCCTCGGTGGTGTCGATCAACGCAAACGAAGGGCAGTTCGAGTTGTTCTCCAAGCAGATGCTGTGGGTGGGAATCGGTCTTGGCGCTCTCGTGATCACGTCCTTCATCCCCTATCACATGTGGCAGAAGTTCGCTCTTCCGATCTACACGTTGGTCGTATTTGGGCTTGTCATAACGTTGATCGTCGGTGATACGAGGGGCGGAGCCACCAGGTGGATAGTGGTCGGCCCGATCACGGTCCAGTTGGCCGAATTCTCAAAGTTCGCAACGCTGTCCCTCCTCGCAGCCGTTGTCACGAAGAAGGATGCGCTCGTGACAGATCTTCGCCATGTGATCGTTCCCGTCGGGGCGATTCTTGGAACGGTCAGTCTCCTTCTGCTCGCCCAGCCAGACTTTGGAAACGTGCTTCTCATCGTCGTTCCAGCCTTCGTGATGCTCGCTGCATCGACCGTACCGCTCCGGTTCGTCCTTTCGATGGCTGGGCTCGGCGCCATTGTGATGACGGCAATCGCGATGTCTGCTGACTATCGCAAGGCTCGTTTCTCTGGATTCCTCGATCCGTTCGAGAACGCAAAGGGATCCGGACTTCAAGCCGTGCAGTCCATGGTTGCTCTCGGCACCGGGGGCATGTTCGGTGTCGGACTGGGACAGAGTCGTGCTCGATGGCTGTGGCTTCCGAACGCACACACGGACTTCATCTTTGCGATCATCGGGGAGGAGACCGGCTTTGCCGGCGCCTTCATCGTCATAACGCTGTTCGCATTGATCGGAGTTGTCGGTGTCTCGATCGCTTATCGGGCACCCGACATGTACGGGCGATTGCTTGCAATCGGAATCGTCGCGTGGCTCTCGGTTCAGGCGCTCGTCAATATCGGTGGCGTTGTGGCTGTGCTTCCGATCACGGGAGTGCCTCTCCCGTTCATCTCATCCGGAGGAAACGCGATGCTTGCGAATCTTGCCGCGATCGGTGTGCTCCTCAACATATCCCGGTCGTCCGATCGCCTTGAATCAAAGCAGCGCGCATCGTGAAGATCGGGCTGGCAGCCGCTGGCTCGGGCGGGCATGTCTATCCAGCGCTTGCTGTTGCAGACATGCTCGTTGCTCTCGGCCTTGGGACAGATGATGTCATCTTCTTCGGTGGTGACCGCATGGAGGCGAAGGTGATCCCTGCAGCCGGATACCCGTTCGTGCAGCTGGATGTACACGGCATGAGACGCTCTTTCTCATCGGATAACTTCAAACTGCCGCTCAAGATCTGGAGGGCTGCGAGGGTCATTGTCGACGAGATCGAATCTGTGGGTATCTCCGCAATGATCGTGTTCGGCGGATACGTCTCTGGTCCTGCCGGTTTGGCCGCCCGCCGATCGAAGATTCCACTGATCATCCACGAGGCGAACGCTGTGCCCGGGATTGCGAACCGAATACTCGCGCCCTTGGCGGAGACGGTGTACGTTGCATTCGATCCAGCGACGAAGAAGCTCAAGAACGCGATTGTCGTCGGAAATCCGCTTCGCGCACCGTTCGAGCAATTCGATAGGGAAGCCATCAGGCCGACAGCGAGGGAGCACTACGGGATCGATCCCCGTGCTGTGGTCCTCGGCGTCTTCGGCGGCAGTCTCGGAGTTTTTTCGAAGGATGCGGTGACCATCGAGATGGCGTCGAACGAAGAGCGCGGATACCAGATACTGCACTTGACCGGTGTGCCGCAGTACGCGCAGATCGCAAGAAGGGCAACAGCGGTTGATGGCTGGTGCGTTGTTCCATTCGAACCAGAGATGGAGCGTTGCTACGCTGCAGGTGACGTCGTTATTTCCCGCTCGGGATCAATG
>QMQC01000120.1 GCA_003648875.1 Actinomycetota bacterium | reverse complement strand
TGTCGAGCGTTATCTGCCTCCGCTGATCGAGGCGGTAGAGCACGAAGGACTTGATGTCGTGTGGTCCTGCGATCCGATGCATGCAAACACGATTGTTTCGTCCAGCGGGTACAAGACGCGACCCCTTGAGCGCGTCGTGGCCGAGGTTCAGGAGATCTGTCCGGTCCACCGATCGATGGGCCCCCACGCAGGTGGCGTCCATATCGAGTTGACAGGCAAGAATGTCACAGAATGCACGGGCGGGATTGCCAGGGTCGACGAGGAGAACCTGAAGGACCGCTATCACACGCACTGCGACCCACGTTTGAATGCGAGTCAGTCGCTCGAGCTTGCTTTCCTACTCGCCGATGAGCTCAAAGCAAGGAAAGATGCCAACTTCTGACCCTTCTGGTCTGTACGTCGGCGTCGAGCTTGGCGGAACGAAGATGGTCATTGCGTCGGGTACCGGCGGCAGATCGATTGCCGCTCGTGAGGAAGTCCGAACGACGGACCCCGACAGAACGCTGCATGACGTTCGCGCGGCAATCGGTACAGTCGCAAATGGAAGGTCGATCAGGGCGATCGGCCTGGCGTCGTTCGGCCCGATCGATCTGAGAACCCGAAGCGGTCGTTATGGGGAGATCCTCAACACTCCCAAGCCCGGGTGGTCAGGGGTCAACATCCTCGATACCATATCCTTGGGTCGCGACGTCCCGGTTGTCATCGATACCGATGTCAATGCAGCTGTGATCGCGGAGAAGACGTGGGGTGCCGGGCGTGAGTATGACGATGTGGCCTATCTGACTGTTGGGACGGGAGTCGGGGGAGGCATCTGGGCGAACGGTCGCCTTGTGCACGGAGCGAACCACCCGGAGATCGGACATATCAGGGTGCCTCGCCAGAGCGAGGACAATCATGTCAGCTCGTGCCCATTCCACGAGGATTGCCTCGAGGGCATGGCCTCAGGGACCGCCGTCCGCGAGAGGTGGGGGAGCGGGGCAGAGACTTTGGGACATCTGACGGTTGAGGCAACACGCCTCGAAGCGTGGTACCTGGCTCGCGGTATCGCCGGCATGTGCTCGGTTGTACCGATCGACATTGTGATCATCGGGGGTGGCTTGTCGAAACTACCAGGGCTGCACGCTGAGGTAGCAATGGCTCTCGATGATGCCTCGGGTCTTTATCCCCCGGTTCCCTTCGCTGAGGGGGGCCCGGTCATCACTCGTCCTGTACTCGGCGACGATGCTGGCGTTCTCGGGGCGATCGAACTTGCGAGGTTCGCTACACGAGGATCGGCAGAGACGCCAGGATGATCAACCCGACGATGAGAGTCACTATGCCGAATCCAAGCACGATCACCCGGTTGCGAGGCCGATTCATCTTCGAACTCACGCCCGCAAAGAAGAGCACCGAAGCGAAGAGAACCATCGTCAGAACGTAGTTGTCGCCGTTCTGGTTGGCGGTGCGGGCGAGCGCCGCCTTCTGATCGGCGACGACAGCGAGGCGATCTGCCTCAACCTGCTGGGCCACGACGTATTCATCCATCTCGAAGGGTGTCTTTGGAGCCGAGTCATTGATGATCGGCTCCGTGGCAAGCCACGCATCCACCGCTGGAAGGAACTCCTCCCTGAATCGTGTGTAGAGGAATCCCGAGACAGTGCCATCCGTTGGCGAGTACGGGCTAAGCGACGCTTCGGTCACCGTACCAGCGGTGAGTTCGTCACTCAGAGCCGTGATCCAGTCGATATACATGGCTACGTCGATCTGGGCGAGTTGTCCGCCGAGTGTGTCTGCCCGAGTGGATTCGGTTCGCGCTGCTCCCGCCTCGGAGAAGCTGATCGACTGTTCCCCTCCCCATTTGCCTGACTCGAAACCGGACCAGGCTGTGAGAATTGTTGCTACGGCGAGCACGATCGTTGCAATCAACTCGACGCGGTCGTTCGATCCCCAGAGGCCCGCGATCTTCTCCTTGGCTGTCATTGGCTCATCCTACGCGAGGCCGGTTGCGAAGCGTCGATGCGTATCCACCATGGGTGGCTGGTCGGGTCTTGCAGAGATGGCTTTGGAGAACCTGCCAAACCGATCCGTGTGCCAGTTCGTGGCGCATCGACCGCAGCGTCTCGAGGAATGTTGGGATCGCTGCACCAACAGACATCGGATTCGGCCTCGCAATGTCGAGGACCGCCTCATCGGGCCTCAAGACGAGAATGTCTGTATCGGGCCACTGTGTTCGAATCATCGCCAATTCAGCCGCAAGAGCGGCGCGTCCAACCTTGTCGAATACGTCCTCGTAGAACCTTCCGCTCGAACGTGGTGCGTCTGCGGCGAGTGGGGCAACGATGAGCACGAGATCAAGTCGTTCGGGATGAGCCAGCAGCAGGTCAGCAGATGTACCGCTGGCAAGGCCACCGTCTGCGTACCACCGTTCGCCGATCTGAACCGGTTCGTACACGAAGGGAACTGCACTTGAGGCCGCAACAGCGCTCGAGAAGGAGACCTTGGGTGCTGCTTCGGTTCCAAATGGGACGCGTGTCCTGCGCTCGACGTCATATGCGACAAGAGCGGTCGGCTTGTCGGGCCAGGAATCTGCAAGAGGTCCAATCGCATCAGAAACCCATTCCTCGAGTCCATCCGTGCGATACACACCCGGGCTCCCAAGTGCAACATGCAGGCTTGGGCGCCGAATGGCCGGCAGCAACCCCCTGCGCAGCCAGCGAAGTGCTCCTCGTGGCGTGCCTCGGCGGTAGAGATAGCCGTTCAACCAGTCGTGGATCTCATCTTGTGTCTCGCCCGTTCCCGCCAAGCTGTCGAGGTGAAGTGCATCTCCGCGAACCATGGCGCCAACGAACGCGCCCGATGACGTTCCGACAAGCACCTCTGCCTCGTCGGGATGCCAGCCCGTGGCCATCTCGATGGCGAGCAGCGTTCCGAAGTGAAACGCCGCGCCTGTGATGCCGCCACCACCGAGGACCAGTCCTACCTTGCTCACGGCCGGGAGCATACTCACAGGTGTCCGGCCACAGACAGTTCTCGGTGGGCCCCTCTGCCGTCTACCGTCTCCTCCATGCACGATTCCCGTATCGATCGATTCCTCTCCGCGATCGCGGAGGCGGACGGATTCGAGGCGATGAGTGACGCCAAGACCGTCCAGCTCGATGATCCAGAGCACCTCGTGGTGATCGAGGAACTTCATGAAGTCGTCGGTGTGGGCGTGGCAGCCTGCCATTTGCACGACGACGGCTCGCATCACTGGGCGGTTGAGACGGCGTTGAGTCCCGGCCTTCGATTCGCTGCCTTCGAAGACCGCCTTCTGGGGCTGGCGATCGACCTCACCCCACATGGGGATGCAATATCGGTTTGGTCCCGTCGTCACTCACTCGACGCCGCCCTCGGACGTGCGGGCTTCGGGATTGGCAGAGAACTTGCTCACTATGTGGTGGGTTTGCCGTTCTCGGGTCACGTGGGGGATCTTCCCGTTCGAACTTTCGAGAGGCGAGACGCCAACGCGATCCTGGCGGTCAACCGCGACGCTTTTGCCGGGCACAGAGAGGCAGCGTCGCTCGACGAGCCAGAATTGTGGAGACTCCTTGAACAGGAGGGCCTCGGTTCAGAGGGGTTTCTGATCGCTGAGAGGGATGGTGAGATCGTCGGGTTCTGCTGGACTCGCACGCACAGGAACAGGGACGGAGAGATCTACAGGATCGCGGTGTCACCAGGCAGCCAGAAGAGAGGTCTGGGTCGCTCGCTTGTGCTTGCAGGATTCGGATATCTGTCAGAGTGTCGGGACGTTCACCGTGGAACTCTCTGGGTTGATAGTGACAACGAGCGGGCAGTGGCGCTCTATGAAGGGCTGGGCATGACCCAGGACCTGGTCAATCGCGAGTTCGTGCAGCTGACGGCACCTGGCTGACAACCTTCAGCGCAAGCCTCTTCGCTACCCGAAACGTTGCCCACAGGTTGAACAGTGCTGGTCGCCTTCGCGGGTCTGGGCACGACACCACGGGCATGGAAGATCAGATGACTCATCCATGACGACGAAATGCTGCTGAACGCCGCTCCCGGCGGCATTCATGCCTCGGCCGCCGATCGCCAGGACTGCAACAGTAATAAAGACTGCAGCGAGTGCCATCTCCAACATCACGCTCCCTTCATCGGTTGCGCCATGCTAAAACGAGAACGCGAAAACCCCGGGTATTTGTCTTGACAGAAGTTGGAGCTTCGCGCTCTCAGAAGTCGGAAATCGGCAGCCAGACGTCAGACGTCGGACGTCCGTTCTCAGCTTGTTGCACCAAGCACTGCCCTGTTGAACTCGTCAACGAGTCCGGCCGGAACATCCGAGGGCCGATTGGTCATTCTCTGTTCGGTGTGCCTCACAAGCGTCTGCGCGGTGTGGTAGACGATCCATCGATCGATCAGAACACCGTCGATCGATTTCCCATACCCATCGAACAAGGCAGCTGCAGCTGCCGGCCCTGCGTGCATCCCGATGGACCACGCGGCCCGGGTGAGATCCCACTCCGGCGGCGCGAGTGTTGCCCACTCCCAGTTGATCAGCGTCACGTTTCCCTCGTTGTCAACGATGAAATTCCGAGGGATTGCATCGGTGTGGGCAACGACGGGTTCATTTGCAAACGGAGGATTGACGCTCTGAGCAGCCTTGATGAATTCCTGGGAAACTCCCACTCGGGATCGGTATCGATCGAGCCTTCTGAGGGTCGATTGGAAGTCGATTGCTACCCATTCCTGGTCGATTCCGCGCTCCAGGTTCGACAGCAGCGACTTGTCGGTGTCATGCAGCTCGCGCAGAATTTTGCCGGCAGTGCGGGCAAGGCCGGGGTTCTCAGGAAGTGTTTCGAGGTTCCATCGACCGGCGTCAGCGAACACGATCCAGTGGAGACCCTGTGTTGAACCGGAGTCGCGGATTTCGGGCAGATGCCCCCACTCCGAGAGAGCGTTCATCGCGTGACGCTCTCTACGCTGGCGTGCATCTGAGCCGTATATCTTGACTATCAAGCTCCCGGCGTCACTCCATATTCGGTAGACCTGATTTGCGCCGACCTGCGATGTTGTCGCCGTCAGTTCTTGAATGGTGCCACCAGCAGCCATTCTGCGGGCGAGCGATTGTGGATCCAGACCGACCCCTCCTTCGGGAGCAGCATTGTTGCACGTCGTGACGACCACGACGAACAACGCGGGTACGCTTACGGCTTCATCGAGTAGGAAACAACGAAATGCCGCCAATCATCACCTTGCCGGACGGCTCCAGCCGGGAGTATGGGGCTGGCGTCACGGGAAGCGACATTGCGGCCGATATCGGTCCGCGTCTGGCAAAGGCGGCCGTGGCGGTGACGGTTGATGGCGAGCCATACGACATCGGCAGGCCGATCAACGAGAACGCTTCCGTATCCATCGTGACAGAGAACACGGACGCTGGTCGCCACGTCATCCGCCATTCGGCGGCGCACGTCATGGCGCAGGCGGTGCTTGATCTGTTTCCCAATGCGAAGTTCGCCATCGGGCCAGCGATCAAAGATGGGTTCTACTACGACTTCCAGGTCGAGGAGCCCTTCACGCCGGATGATCTGGACCGCATCGAGGCAAGGATGGCCGAGATCGTCGCGTTGGATCAGACCTTTGATCGCGGGGAGCTCAGTATCGATGAGGCACTCGAAGCATTCGCCGATCAGCCCTTCAAGCAGGAGATCATCACAGGTGTCGAATCTGGTGAGGGGGTCGAAGGGGATTCGGTGAGCACGTATCGGAACGACCGATTCCTCGACCTCTGCCGTGGACCACATCTGCCGAGGACGGGGAGACTGAAGTCCTTCAAGCTGATGAGAGCTGCAGGCGCGTATTGGCGTGGCGACGAGAAAAGGCCACAGTTGCAGAGGATCTACGGGACTGCCTGGGAATCCAAGAAGGCGCTCGACAATTATCTCGTTCGTCTCGAGGAGGCAGCGAAGCGGGATCACCGGAAGCTCGGCGCAGAACTCGATCTCTTCTCGTTCCCGTCGGAACTCGGTAGCGGCCTCGCCGTGTGGCACCCAAAGGGTGGAATCCTGCGCCGAACGGTTGAGGACTATTCGCGCAGGACCCACGCTGCGTTCGGCTACGAGTACGTGGTTACACCCCACTTGGCCAAGGCGGGG
>QMQC01000119.1 GCA_003648875.1 Actinomycetota bacterium | reverse complement strand
TGTTGCCGTCTCCGATGGCGCAACCGACCTGCTTCTTCGGGACTGGGACATCGAGCGAATCGGTGAGCTGCGTGACGCGTTGGGGCGCGGACAGCTCGTTGAACGCACCGCCTTCCCGATCGACATCGAATACGACGAAGCCGCAGAAGCACTCGAAGCTGGCGCGTTCTCTGCCTACCTCAACCAGATCGACGGTCGCGGCCGTGCCAGGCCGCGCGACGGATGGGCGCCGGGCAGGGAGGTCTCGACTCCCGAATCTGATACGCGCATCTCGGCCGGGTGGCCTGACGAAGCATGGAAAGATGGGGAGCGAGCCACGATCGAGGATGCAACACCGCGGATCGCTCGGATCCTCGCTCAGGCTCTGGAAGGCCGGGCACCGCTGCGAGACGAAGTCGAAGTGTTGTTCGGTGCCCACGGCACAGATGTCGAGGCGATCGCAGACGTCGCGGACATCCTGCGAAGGAGAACTGTCGGAGACGACGTGACCTTCATTGTGAATCGCAACATCAACTACACGAATCAGTGCTACTTCAAGTGCGGATTCTGTGCCTTCTCGAAGGGACCGCGGTCCATCTCCCTACGTGGGGAGCCTTACCTGATGTCGATCGCCGAGATCGTCGAACGTTCAGAGGAGGCGTGGGAGAGGGGAGCGACCGAGGTGTGTCTCCAGGGTGGCATCCATCCTGAATTCACGGGGCAGTTCTACATCGACGTTGTCGAGGCGATCAAGATTCGCCTCCCCGATATGCACATCCATGGCTACACGCCACTCGAAATATGGCAGGGTGCAGAAACAGCGAATACAACTGTCCGCGAGCTCCTCATCGACCTCAAGGAGGCAGGACTCGGAACCCTGCCGGGGACAGCAGCCGAAATCCTCGATGATGACGTACGCCTCACACTCTGCCCGGACAAGATCCGCACCAGCCAGTGGGCAGACGTAATGCTCACTGCCCACAGCATCGGCCTCAGGACCACCTCGACGATCATGTTCGGTCATGTCGACGGTCCCCGTTCGTGGGCCAACCACATCGAGGTACTTCGCCAGATCCAGCGACGATCAGGGGGATTCACCGAATTCGTTCCGTTGCCGTTCGTGCACATGGGATCTCCGATCTGGCTGAAGGGCCGATCGAGACCTGGTCCGACGTGGGATGAAGTCATCCTGATGCATGCCGTTTCGCGGATAGCGTTCCTCGGACTCATCGACAACATCCAGGCGTCGTGGGTGAAACTGGGACTCGAAGGCGCAGAGGCGCTTCTGCGATCTGGCTGCAACGACGTTGGGGGCACCTTGATGGATGAGTCGATATCTCGAGCGGCTGGCGCAAGCCACGGAACAGAGGTGTCGGCTGCTGACTTTCGCGACCTCATCTCAGATCTCGATCGGAATCCCGTGCGGCGGAATACCACATACGAGGCGATAGAGGCCGGCCTGATCATCACGTAGTGGCGTGGAGCGCCGGTCTTCGGAGAACGGATGGCAGTGGCTGGTCTACCCTCTGTTCTCGTGACTACGCAACCCGAGACCGGCGACGTGCGTGAACAGCTCTTTGACGCCGCGCGCGATCTCATTGGGAAGCTGGGATACATCGAGATGTCCCACGCCGACCTGACGGCTGAGGTGGGTATCGGGCGTACGACCTTCTATGAACACTTCTCGTCGAAGGAGGATCTCCTGGTCCAGATGGTTCGGAGGGATCTTCCTCCACTGGTCGACGAAATCGTTGAATCCGTTGATGACTCGCTTCCGCCGGACGAGCGCTTGGCTGCGCTGGCACGATTGATGGTCGAATTCGTGGGAACAGACCACATCGGTCTCATCCTCCACACCGAAGTACCTCACCTCTCACCGACTGCACAGGAGCAGATATCTGAAGCTCACACCGGGCTGTCGACGGCGTTCGTCTCGACGTACAAGGACGGTATCCAATCCGGCGTCTTCCGAATGATCCCCCGGCAACTGGCAGGCAGGATGATGGAACAGATGATCATGACCGGTGGCAAGGCGGTTATGGAATCGACTGATCCGTCCGCCGATGTCGGAGACATCGCTCGGTACACAGCGGACATGGTTGTGGCAGCGTTTCGGGTGACCGAGGTCGCTGGGTCAACCGGGGAGTAGGCGTCGTGAGGATCAGTATCGTCACTCTGTTCAAGGAGTTCTTCGATTCCCCCCTCGAGGTCTCTCTCGTTGGCAGGGCCATTGCCGACGGGCACATCGACATTGACTTCCATGACCCCCGCGACCACGCAGAAGGGACCCATCGTCAGGTGGACGACTCACCCTTTGGTGGGGGAGCCGGCATGGTGATGATGCCAGAGCCGCTGGCAAAGTCCCTCGAGCCCTTGGAGAACTCCCATCGTGTGCTGTTCACACCGACAGGAACCCCACTCACCCAGGACACGCTTGACCGCTTTGCGACCATCGATCATCTCACGCTGGTGTGTGGCCGTTATGAGGGCGTCGACCAGCGTGTTGCGGACCACTTCATCGACGAAGAGATCTCATTGGGGGATTTCGTACTCCTGGGTGGCGAAGTCGCAGCGGCTTGCGTGATCGAGGGTGTTGCTCGCCTGTTGCCCGGCGTCATTGGCAATCCGGCGTCGACCGGGGCCGAGAGCTTTCGCGGAGATCTCCTCGAAGAACCTGTGTACACGCGGCCGTCAGACTTTCGTGGTTGGACTGTTCCCGCGGTGCTGCTTTCGGGTGACCACGGCAAGATCGAGGCGTGGCGACAGCAGCAACGAGAACGACGCACCGCAGAGCGAAGGCCGGATCTCCTTTCGAGTGATTGAGAGCCTGTAGGTCGCTGGCACCTATAGAATCACCGTTCCATTCACCTCACCGTTCTTTGTTCGGAGGATCCCGTGAACACGATCGAACAGATCGAGGCAGCGCAGCTGCGCGACGACCTCCCGGAGGTCTCCCCGGGCGACACCGTGCGCGTACATGTCCGCGTCATCGAGGGTGGCCGCGAGCGTGTTCAGATCTACGAAGGCGTCGTAATCGCCTGCAAAGGCGGCAGCAGCTCTCGCGCGACCTTCAACGTCAGGAAGATCAGCTTCGGCGTCGGGGTCGAACGCATCTTCCCGCTGCACTCACCGATCATTCAGGACATCGAGGTCATTCGCAGGGGTGACGTGCGTCGTGCCAAGCTGTACTACCTCCGTGACCGGGTGGGCAAGGCCACTCGAATCAAGGAGAAGCGCGACTAGTTGCGATGACTTCTCGGGATCTACATCAACAGCCGGTTCGTGGAAGCGAGCCGGCTGATCTGTCGGCGGCGTCTGGTCAACTGGCTGCTGACGCCGAAGCGCTCGCAGCCGACCATCATCTGTTCTCGATGTTGTACGACCGAAACGGTCTACCACCGCTGTGGCGCAGGGAAGCTTCCTTCGAGACCCTCGTGAGATTCATCCTCGAGCAACAGGTATCTCTCGCATCGGCGAACGCCGCCTTTGGTCGACTGGAGAGTCGTCTGAGCGTTGTAACTCCCCTGGGGGTGCGCTCATCGACGGATGCGGAGATGAAGACTGACGGTTTCTCACGCCAGAAGATGGGCTACGTGCGTGGCATTGCTGACCAGATCATGTCCGGCGAGCTTGATCCTGTCGCTCTCGTCGGCGATGCGGATGAGACAACGAAACGACTCCTACAGATCAAGGGCATCGGCCCCTGGACAGCGTCCTGCTTCCTGCTCTTCGTGTGTGGCGATCGAGATGTGTGGCCGACAGGAGATAGGGCTTTGTATGTCTCGATGGCGAGAAACATGGACATGGCTGACGTTCCCGACCCTGAGATGGGAGACGGCATTGCCTCAGCATGGTCTCCCATGAGATCCACTGCGGCGCGGATGCTCTGGCACGACTACCTCGGCGGGCGGGCATATGTCCCGCGATCGGGCGCGGGGTTTGTTGGAGGCACAGGTAAGGTTCTCGGGTGATCCCACAAGACCCCGACAAGGACACGGACGCGCCGGTATCCCCGGGCTTCGACGAGCCGACAGAGAATCAGCCTTCCTCGTGGCTCGACGTTCCGCTCCACACGGCCCCCCGAGACCCAGACAAGGACTCGGCCGCACCGGTATCCCCGGATGTCGACGAGGAATCGGAGAGGCGCAAGAAGCACCTTCCCCTGTGGCTTGAGTTCCCGTTACTCATCGTCGCGGCGCTGCTCATCGCGGTCCTGATCAAGACATTTCTATTTCAAGCCTTCTGGATTCCCTCGTCATCGATGGAGAACACACTGCAGATCTACGACCGCGTCCTCGTGAGCAAGCTGTCGTACGAGCTTTCCGATATCGCACGGGGCGACATCATCGTGTTCGATGACCCGAGAGCTGGATTCGAGCAGCCGGATGAAGATCCTCTTGGGCGTGCGATCCGCAACCTCAAGGAGTCGATCGGACTGGCCACGCCCCAGTCAGAGTTCATCAAACGAGTCATTGGCGTGCCAGGGGATGTGGTGGAGGGCAAGGATGGCTCTGTGTACGTCAACGGGGCGCGCCTCGACGAGCCATATCTCAAGGGGTCTGCCTCGCTGATCCGACCCTTCGGTCCGGTCGAGGTACACGATGGTTCACTCTTTGTAATGGGTGACAACCGGGGAGCCAGTCAGGACTCGAGGTTCTTTGGTCCCATCCCCATCGATGACGTCGTAGGGAAGGCCTTCATCATCATCTGGCCCCCGAGCCGCGCAGGTGGCATTTAGCGGAAGACCGAAGTCGGATTCCTGTCGGAGTGCGGCTGTACGTTTGGGGCATGGCTTCTCACTCGTCCAAGGATCTGGGATCGCTCGGTGAGGACATTGCAGTGCAATTCCTGGAGCGCCGCGGAGTGCGCATCGTTGAATGCAATGCGTTCGTCGATCGAGATGAGATCGACGTTGTGTATGAGATCGACGGGCGTCTTGTGGCTGTCGAGGTGAAGACGTCGAGCAATGGGACTGATCCGTTGGATGCTCTCGATGACACGAAGATGCGCAGATTCCAGCGTGCGACAAACGGCTATCGGCTACCCATCTCAACCGTCGATGCGGTTTCTGTTGTTCTGGGATCGGGTGGCGTCGAGATCCGGTGGCTAAGGGAGATCAGCCTGGGGTGGGATCCATAGCGAATGTCGAGCGCATCAGCAGTCTCCTAGCGGTGATGGCCGAGACGTCTGCGTTCCTTGTACCAACAACCCCTGTGCCAGTGTCGTCGGAGATCAGGGGTGTTCTGCGGTACGACGACGAGATGGCCCACGCCAACCTCGATGACACCGTCACAACCGGGGCACAGGTACGTCTTTCGTGCCTGATACGGCTGAATCGGATGCACAACGGAGTCTTCGAATGTGCCAAGGACTCCTGATGAGTCGTGTGGAGAGTTGCCGGTCGGGGCCATCATGGGCGCGAGGGTAGGCGAGAGGCCGACGAACTACGGTCTTCGGTCAGCGGCTGGCAGGTCTTCGAATCTGTGACGTTTCATCCGACATCTGTTCCCTGTGTTGTACGCTGGCACGCCATGGCAGATTTCATATCGACAAGTGATGACGGACCGGTTCGCACGTTGACGATGTCGAACCCCGGTTCGAAGAACGCCGTACCGTCGTCGGGCTGGGTCGAGCTTGCGGACGCGTTCAGCGAATTCGAGTCATCCGATCAGCGGGCGTTGGTTGTCGGTGGGGCCGATGGCGATTTCTGTGCGGGCGCAGACCTGAGCCAGGATCTCATCACCGCCCCGAGTGCTGCTGACAACATCGCTCGGATGCGGCGGACGCACTCCGCGGCCATCGCTCTCCACCGTCTGTCGAAGCCAACGGTGGCAGCAGTCGACGGTGTGGCTGTTGGTGCAGGGATGAACCTCGCGATTGGATGTGACATCGTCATCGCGTCGGATCGAGCGAGATTCTCCGAGATCTTCGTGAAGCGCGGTCTCACCGTGGACTTTGGAGGGTCGTGGCTGCTTCCTCGACTTGTGGGTCTGGCTCGAGCACGCGAGCTCGCGCTCACAGGGCGGATCTTCGGTGCACAAGAGGCGCTTGAGATCGGTCTCGTATCCCAGGTCGTATCCCAGGACGATCTCGCGGACCGTGCGAACGACGTTGCCCACTCGCTTGCACTCGGTGCACCGCTCGCGCAATCGATCATCAAGCGGGCGATGGATCGT
>QMQC01000118.1 GCA_003648875.1 Actinomycetota bacterium | reverse complement strand
TGCCAGGTCTCGAGTACATGGTCCGGGCTACCCGCGGATCCGGCTGTTTCAGGGGCCGTGTGCATCGCTGGGTCGAAGTCGAGGTCGAGATAGCGCCAGATCTCCTCCCGTTCAGACGGCATCGCAAGATCGGCAAGCCGGTCGACTGCAACCGAGCGCCGGGACGCCATCCAGGCAGCGTCATTGGAGCCAAGAGTTCGTGTATCGGTCACGCACAGATCCTTTGTGGGGTCGCGGCGAGGATACCGGTGACCGTGCGCCAAATCGCCGGTTATCACCATCATCGTGTGTGAAACTCTCTGTCGGTAAGTGGTGACCGTCGGTATCGTTGTCGCCACGATACGCAACCGAGAGAGCGCAGGTAGGACTCCGCGCTCCTCCGGGAGATGAAATCAACATGCGAAGAGCCCCACTCGACGCGTTCGCGCTCGCCATCGCCCTGGCGGTCATAGTCACGGGAATCGGGTCGATCACCGACCCTGCCCCGGCTTCAGCATCAAGCGAGGAGCCCCGCTTCGTACTCACCGTGTTCCCCCACGAAACCGATACCGTCGGATTCTCGAACAGTTGGGGAGCTCCCCGGAGCGGTGGTAGAGGACATCGGGGCACAGACATCATGAGCCCACGAGGGACTGAGATCGTCGCCGTTGCCGACGGCGTGATCACAAAGCTGGGAGAGAGTCGCCTCTCAGGCTATTTCATCCGCATCGAACACGGCAACGGTTGGGCCACGTCCTACATGCATCTCAACAACGACACCCTTGGAACCGATGATGGCGAGGGTGGCGTTTGGACGGCTTTCTACGCAACCATTCTGGAGGGTGACGAGGTCAGGGCCGGTCAGGTCATCGGATACGTCGGTGATTCAGGGAACGCCGAAGGCACGCGACCACACACCCATTTTGAGGTCAGGCATGACGGCAAGAAGATGAACCCGTACCACTTCCTTCGCGACGTTCTGGACCGAGAACAACGGTTCCCGAACAGCACGGATCAGCCCATCTGAAGCAGGCGCCTATCTGCTCGGAAGGGCCTCGGCCGAGTAGTTTGCACTGTTGGACCACAACATCCATCCCGTATCTGACTCTTCAACGATCATCTGAACGGCCCGTTGGTCCGCCTTTGAAATCGTCCATGTCTGAAGCCACGGTCGGAGATATCCATGGCCGTCGAGTCTCCCCCTACCCCCTCTCAGAGCGCTGTCAACGATCTCAACAGCGTGGTCGTCCGGGTTCTCGAAGTTCCTCCAGCCAGCGCCGTAGTTCGTTGAGTACAACGTTGGTGCAAGAACATCGACGATCCGCGACATCGATTCGGGTCGCTGCCCGACACCCTCGTCAGAACCAGACTCCAGGACGATGCCAAGCAACGTCGACGACACCGTGCACCCCCCCAGCCCATGGACCACTGAGTACGCACGGGTGAGGAAGGCGTTGATCGACGCCACTCGTACCTCCTGGTTGTAGGCGCCATCGAACACAGCGGATGAGACATCTCCACCGAACGGGTAGGACACGTAGTCGAACTGGATCTCGTCGAACCCTTTGTCGCAGGCCTCTTTTGCGATCGATATGGCGTACTCGAACGACGCTGGATCGGACGGATCGAGCCAGGCGAAACCGTTCCGCGAACGCCAGAGTGAGCCATCCTCGTCGAGCACCGCGTGGTCCGGTTCAGCAGCAGCGAAGAAGTCGTCCTGGAACACACCGACCCTGCCGATGAGGTACAGATCGTGCTCCTCGGCTGCGCCGATGACATCGGCCAGCTCGAAGTAGCTGCTCACCGCACCAATGGAATTCGCTGTGGCTACTTCTGTGGGAAATACAACGGTTCCGTCCTCGGCCTTGAGGTCGACGACGAGTCCGTTGACACCCGTCGCGTCAGCGATGGACAGAAGAGCCTCCCAGCGATCTTCGTCCAACAGATCCGCAGCAGCGACACGGATAGCCCGGATGAACTCAGGGACCATCGACATGTCGTAACGGTCAAGAACACCGTCCCAGGCGTATTCGCCGTGCGACCACGCCGGCCTGTCGAGCATGATCGTTCCCGCTGTCGCTCGTTCGATCGAGTATCTGCCCTCGTTGTCGGTCTCATCGGTGATGCCACCAAGAGAGACCGACACGCCTGGCAACGGCCGGCCCGCATCCGACGTCACTCGGCCCTGGAGGACGACCGGTTCGAGCCTGAACTCAATACGTCCGGCGTCGGGGTAGTCGGTGACCGTGAAGGTGAACGGCTGAAACCCCTCAGCCGCGGCCTCGAGTTCGATCGGCACTTTCTTCCACGTAACCGTGGGAGACTCTCCCGCAGAGGCGTGCACAGTTGCACCGTTTGCGACAACCGTGGCTTCGAGAACGCCAAGATCGTCTGCAGCGAGCACAACTACCTCGATCATGGGATCGCCCATCTGGGGCGGCACGACTGCATCGCCCGGTTGAACGCCAAGGCTGCCCGTGCAGGACGAGAGCACAGGTGCAGCCAATGCGATCGAGATGAGCGTGAGGCGCTTCATGGGTTCCGGTCCGAGCTGGGGGCGTTCTCAGAAAGGGTACAACTCCCTTGCCGAACTGGCCATGTGGTGATAACTTCCAGAGCGCTGGACACGGGTTGCGGAGAGCCGACGACGGGGGGTTGTATGGCAAGCGCTGCAAGGGAAGCTACGGTCGCCGATGCGATCGGTCTGTACCTCGAATCGGTATCGACACACGATCTCCTCACGGCAGAGGATGAGGTACGGCTGGCACGCGTCATCGAGCGCGGCCAAGATGCCGAACAGGAGCTCGCAGGTGACGCGGACATCGACATGCAGGAGCGCGTCGTCCTCGTTCGCCACATCCGGCAAGCAGACCACGCCAAACGCCAGTTCATCCGATGCAATCTCCGGCTCGTGATCTCCATCGCCAAACGGTATACAGGCCGCGGACTGGATCTTCTCGACCTCATACAAGAGGGCAACCTCGGACTGATTCGGGCAGTCGAGAAATTCGATTGGCGCAAAGGTTTCAAGTTCTCGACATACGCAACATGGTGGATTCGCCAAGCCATAACCCGCGGTCTCGGCAACCACGGGAGAACGATCAGACTCCCCGTCCACATGGTGGACATCGTGCGTACCGTTCAGGAATCTGAACTGACACTCAGGGAGAGCCTGCGGCGCACGCCGACGATTGCTGAGATCTCTGAAGTCAGCGGACTTGACGAGATGAAGATCGTCGTTGCGCTGAATGCACCAAGTGACACAGTGAGTCTGGATAGACCCGTCGGTGATGACGGCGACGCCGAACTGAGCGATTTTGTCGAAGACGACGATGCTGAGGACCCGTTCGCAGTAGTCGCGGTGGCCGCTCGTAGGGAAGAGCTCATCCGGGCAATCGGAACACTCGACAACCGGGAGCAAACCGTGCTCGTGCTCCGATACGGCCTGGACGCACAACTCCCGCGTACTCTCTCGGATGTTGGAGTCCAGCTCGGAATCACTCGAGAACGCGTCCGCCAGATCGAAACCAGAGCCTTGAACAAGCTGAGGCATCCGTCAACGATGTACGACCTACAGAGTCTTCTTTGATTTGATCAGATCCCAGATGTCCGTTTCCGGGAGTGTGCGCAGTGCACATTCTGCGTACACCTAGAAGAGCCTGAGTAGGTCCGAGTCTGCGCCCCTCAGTTCGTCGTAGTCGATCTCAACGCATGTGATTCCACGATCCTGCGCAAGCAGCTTGGCCTGGGGCTTGATCACCTGGGCAACGAAGACCCCGCGCACCGGCGCAAGGCGTGTGTCGCGATTGAGGAACTCGAGGTATCTCGTCAACTGTTCGACACCGTCGATCTCGCCTCGGCGTTTGATCTCTACGGCGACGGCCATTCCGTCCCCGTCCCTGCAGAGGAGATCCACGGGACCGATCGGTGTCGGATACTCTCTTCGGACAAGCGATAGGCCTTCGCCCAACACATCCGGGCTCTCAGCCAGCAGGCGTTGCAGCTCAAACTCGACACCGTCCTTGACAAGTCCGGGATCGTCACCGAGTTCTCTAGAGGTCTCGAAGTGCACCTCTCCGAACTCGATAATGAGCTTCTCACCCTTTGGGTTCACGACCGTCCAGGTATCCTCGTCCTCGGTGAGGGTGTTGGGTGAGTTCATCCAATTCAGAGGTTTGTAGGCACCGCCATCTGCATGGACGGCAACGCACCCGTCGGCCTTGACCATGATGAGGCGCGTCGCCCACGGCAGATATGCGTCAAGGCGCCCCTCATATCGAACCGTGCACTCAGCTATCCGAATCCTCATTGAAGGCGAGGCTACCGGTTCCGGACGTTCTCAGTTCAGCCGATGGAGCCTTCCATCTGAAGCTCGATGAGCCTGTTCATCTCGACCGCGTACTCCATCGGGAGTTCCTTGACGATCGGTTCGATGAACCCGGCAACAACCATGGCCGTCGCCTGTTCCTCCGAAAGCCCTCTGCTCATCAAGTAGAAGAGCTGATCCTCGCCGACCTTCGAGACCGTCGCCTCGTGGCCGATGTCGATGTTGGACTCCTCGACCTCCATTGACGGATAGGTGTCGGACCGGGACTCATCGTCCAGAAGGAGGGCATCACAGCGCACGAACGCCTTGGACTCCTCTGCACCTTCCTCGACGCGAACGAGCCCGCGGTACATCGCGCGGCCGCCACCCTTGCTGATCGACTTCGAGATGATGAGTGAGGTCGTGTTCGGAGCAACGTGCACCATCTTCGCGCCTGCATCGAGAATCTGACCGGTGTTCGCAAATGCAATGGAAAGCACTTCTCCGTGTGCACCCTCCTCCATCAGCCAGACCGCCGGGTACTTCATCGTGAGGCCCGAACCGAGGTTGCCGTCGACCCACTCCATCGTTGCGTTCTTGTATGCCGCCGCGCGCTTGGTCACGAGATTGAGCACGTTGTTCGACCAGTTCTGGATGGTCGTGTACCGACAACGACCACCTTCTTTGATCACAACCTCAACAACCGCAGCGTGGAGCGAGTCGCTCGTGTAGACAGGAGCGGAGCAACCCTCGACATAGTGACAGAACGCCCCCTCGTCAACGATTATCAGGGTCCGTTCGAACTGGCCCATCGACTCTGCATTGATCCTGAAGTACGCCTGGAGTGGCTCCTCGAGGTGGACGCCCGGAGGGATATAGATGAACGATCCACCAGACCACACAGCTGAGTTCAACGCAGCGAATTTGTTGTCGTTCGGTGGAATGATGGTGCCGAAATACTCCCTGACGAGATCAGGGTATTCACGCACAGCCGTGTCCATGTCGCAGAACAGGACACCGAGCTCTTCGAGGTCCTCGCGGTTGCGGTGATACACGACCTCGGACTCGTACTGAGCCGTCACACCTGCGAGGTACTTACGTTCCGCCTCGGGAATGCCGAGTTTTTCGTAGGTCTCCTTGATGGAGTCAGGGACCATGTCCCAATCCTTCGCCTGTTCCTCTGTCGGTTTGATGTAGTAGTAGATGTCGTCGTAATCGATGGTGTCGAGCCTGCCACCACCACCCCATGTAGGCGTTGGCCTTGCCAGGAACCGCTTGTACGACCTGAGGCGGAAGTCGAGCATCCAATCTGGCTCGCCCTTCATGTCGGACATCGTGCGGATCAGATCCTCATCGAGGCCCTTCTCGGGTTTGAAGACGTAGTCCTCTTCGTCCGACCAACCGAGCGAATACGCTCCAAGATCGATGTCGACAGTGGTCATGTTGGGCTCCCGATAGGTAATTCCACTATGGCGCTAGTGGAATCATACCAGAGTCATGGTGCGACTCGCCCGGATGACTGCGAGTGGGAGTGGGGGAAGACCGGCCACCCGGGACGAGCCGCAACTCATACGGATGTAACGCCTGGGGACGCTTCTGTGTTCCCAAACGCGTTGACAGAATTCGACCGCGTAGCCGAAGGCCGTAGTACCCAGAATCTCGCAACTGCGTCCTCCCAATCAGCAAGCAACTCCCTGCCTCGCGTTGAATCGGTTCGCGATACATGGGCGACGATCATCGCCTTCAATTCTGAGGCGTCATCATCACCAAGACGTCTTGGTGGCGGCGCTGAGTCAGCGATATGTGCCTCGACCGACATGCCCTCGTCGTGGCGAAACAGGACACCGCCCGTCATGCCTGCTGCGATGTTCCTACCCGCCGGACCGAGGATCGCTACTCGCCCTCCTGTCATGTACTCGCAGGGATGGTCAGACGATCCCTCGACAACCGCTTGAG
>QMQC01000117.1 GCA_003648875.1 Actinomycetota bacterium | reverse complement strand
AGATAGCTCCGGTGGTGCGCGTCGGCGGCACGGGCGAGCGTGATGACGGCCGGTTGTCGATGAAGGCGGTCCTTGCGTTGTACAGCGGTGGAATGGGTGCAAAGGGCCGCAACTTCTACAACGACCTCGCCTGTCGATACGGGTATGAGGAAGAGGCCGTAGAGATCCAGGACCTCTACCTGGCTGGCAAGAAGATGGAAGCAACCATGGCGGTACCTGATGCCCTCGTGGATGAACTGGCACTCATCGGGTCAAAGGAACGCATCGCCGATCGATTGGATGCATGGCGCGATGCAGGTGTGACAACGATGATCCTCAGCACGACCGACCTGTCGACGCTGAGGACGTTGGCTGAATTGACGCTGTGACGAAGGATCCGTCGTCCGTCGTCGGCTCATCGATCCGTAGCGGACGGCAATGGAACCGACAACCGGAAGGTTGCTCCGTCGCCCTCGATGTAGGTGAGATCTCCGTCCATGAGCTCTGCGAGGCGGCGCGACAGCGCCAAGCCGAGCCCGACCGAGGACTTGATGGTTCGTGAGGATTCTGATCGCTCGTATGGCTCGAAGATCCGATCACGATCACCGCCTTGGACTCCCGAACCCGCATCGTGCACATCGAGGAATGCATGTCCATTGTCGTGTCCGACGCTCACTGTGATTGGTGAAGCTCCATAGCGAAAGGCGTTCGTGAGCAGGTTTCGGATGATCTGGCGGACTCGAACAGGATCTGCGATCGCAACACAACCTTCGTCCTGAATGGTCACCTCGTTCCCCTCAGGCACGACCATCTGTGAAAGCACCGTTTGGGCGACAAGGGAGAGGTCGATGCGCTCAGGGAAGACGGGAAGGGTTCCGTCTTCAGAACGAGCCGCTACAAGAAGATCCTCGACGAGGTTGGCCATCTCTTTCGATGACTCATGGATGATCTCCATGAGCTGGTTGCGTTCCTCTGTGCCAAATGTATCCCCGCCGGTGATAAGTTCGTCGACGAGTCCGACGACCGCCGTCAGAGGAGATCGCAGTTCGTGGCTGACCGAGGCGATGAGTTGATCCTTGGAGGACAACGAACGCTCGAGCCGTGTGCGGTTCTGTGATCGCTCAAAGAACGCTCCAAGGATGTCTGCGATCGTCTGACAGAACGCAATATCTCGATCGGTCCACGACGGACCGACACCGTTCCTCACGAAGGCCACCGTGCCGTACCAGGCCCCACCAACGTTGATCGCAACAATGATCCAGGATGACGACTTCGAGTTGTAGAAGGCGACCTCGTTGTTCTGGACGGCATGACGGATCTCGGGGATGTCTTCGTATGACACCATGTCATCGACCTCATGTGTGGGAGGCACACCCGGTGCACTCCAGATGGCTGCAATGCGTGCGCCAGGGAACCCATCTTCCACCGGCACCGTTTTGGAGATACAGACCTCATCGACATTGGCAGCCGTTCCGATGGCCAAGAGAGCAGGCGAAAGATCTGCAGACTGCTCACCGAGTAATGCCCGAGACGCCTTTGCCAGGGCCTCCTCGTAACGCAGGCGCCCGTCGAGGTTCCCTATCAGCGACTCCCGAGCACGAGAACCCTCTTCCCGTTCCCAGAGTGCACCAGTGAGATCAGCAAGCGTCCTCAACAGGATGAGATCGTCGGTGCGCCAGGTCCGTTCGACGTCATCGTCGGCGGCTCCGATCACACCGACCCAGTCTCCATTGACGACGATGGGCACATCAACTTCCACGCTGACGCCGAACTCCCCTCCCCTGTCGTACGGCGTGCCCCGTGCCTCCTCGACGCGATAGAAGAACGGAGCACCGCCCTCGAGGTGAGACCGCGCACCCGGTAAGGCTGTCCACGGCATCTTCGCTGACCGGTCAAAAGACGGATGTGCGTGATGTTGATCTGCGGACCGCTCGTCCACAACGGCACACAGTCCGTGGTTCGGATCATCGATGTTGCGTTCGACGAACACGACCGTCGTGTGCATCGCGATCCTGATCGCGTCGAGAGCCCTTCCCATGGCCACAATGTCGTCCTGCGCAGCGAGGACTCGCGAGGCTGTCGAGATCGCTTCGGCTACCTCGACCTGGCGCCCGGCCGTGCTGTTCCATGCCCTGTTCACGCCAACGAACTCTCGAACGATTCCGATTGTCGCGAGTCCATAGACCGCAACCGTGACGATGCCGGCAACGATTGAGCGCTCGAGCGGCTGTTCGTGCAGTCCGATCGCGTGGGGGATGAACGACGCGGTCAAACCTACGCCGATCGCGAGTAGACCAACGATCCAATCCTTGAACGACTCCCCCAGCACAGCGACGAGCAGTATGAAGTAGGCAACGACGGTACCGATGCCGGCCCCCGGTACGCCGGCAACCACGAGGGCTACTCCGGTGAACATGATATCGGCCACCATTGTTGGGATCGTCCCGGATCTCGCGTTCTTGAGAGCCAGCGTGGCGTCGATCACTATGCCAATGCCGAGTATCGCGATCAGGAACATCGCAGGCCACCCGAGCATCACTCCAGCAGAAAGCCCAAGAATCGTGGCGACAGCCCCCGTGAGCCTACGGTACTGATGCCAACGTCGAGAGATCGCAGCTCGCTTCGGCGCGGGCGCTGAACTCATCTGAATGTGTGTGCGCGGAAGGGTCGCGGTCAACTGAAATCCGTAGGTTGCTTCGGTATCTATCGGCCAGTCCGGGCCAGTGTTGAGAGTTTGTGGGTCCTGGGCGTCAGCCCCACGCCACGAACGCGGTGGCCCACACGGGAACGCATCCGTCGATCGAGCACCGGTCACGCAACTCACGGTCATTCGTGACGACAACGGTCCGGTACGGGTCTGTGTGGACGAGATCAACGATCGTGTCATCGGCCTCTTCCCCTCTGGAGAACCGAACCGAGACCCCCTCCGAAGACCGAAAACCGTCGCGGCCATCTTCATCGGAACCATCGAACACGACAATCACTTCTGCCCCTGAACTCCTCGCAAGGCGCCCAGCGCGACTGACGACGTCGTCTCTGGCCGCTCTCGTGGCAAACCCCTCGCCATGGATCTCTCCGGCCACGTTGTATCCGTCGATGATTATCACCGCTGGGGACTGCTTCACAAGCGAAGTGAGCGTTGAACTCGCCTCAGGAGAGATGCCTGGCGGCACTCGGAGCGGTTCCGGCACTTCGGGTGAGCCACGCGACAAGTTCTTGTTCCGGAACGGTCTCGCCCTTTGTTCGATCATGTCGAGCCACCGGGCAAACTCAAGTGGGTCAGACGGCGACGGTTCAGAGCGACCGCTCCGACCGAGTGAGCGTTTCGACCTCGCGCGTCTGCGATTCCGTTCCATCGCTCCTTCAAGCCTCGCCTGCACGTCGACCAGATCACCACGGAGATCGTCTATGTAGTCGGTGAGTCTGGCTATCTCTGACTCTCGAGCCACCAAGGTCCTGTGCAGCTCCGCGTTCTTTGCCTCTGCCCGTCTATGCCCTTCGGATACTGAATTGTGAGCTTCTCCGATGGCCTTCAGATGGTCCGCACGGACAGTCTTCATCCTTGTTTTGGCCTCCTCGAGTTGGATTGTGAGCGCAGCGATCCTCCGGTTGGCTGAAGCCAGGTCACTCACTGCCCTGGTTTCGGTCGACGCTTCAACCCGTGCGGCGATCCGTTCGAGACCGATCTGCGGATCGGTCAGGAATGCCGCGAGGTCCGCATCAGTGTTTCCGCCAGCGTCGAATCGATCCCTGACGGCATCACGAAACCGTTCACTGTCGACCAGTTCCTGTACAACGGATCTCGCCAGGGGAGGCGGAAGCGTGCGAGCTGAACTCCTCGCCGCCTTCCGAAGTCTTGCAGGCACGTCATCTGGCTCCATGTCCGCAATCTCGGTGCGGGCATATTCGACCAAGGGTCGGAGCATTGCGATCGGGTGTTTGTCCGGGGCCATTCCAGCGCTCTGCCCATTCCGTTGTTCGTCATCTTGACATGCGTTTCGAGGATGCCATACTTCCACGCCATACCCACAAACAGGGCAACGCACGACATGACGAATCGATACGAGCTGGTAATCATCCTTATATAGGCGCATCGAAACCCTGATGCGCCCAACCCTCCGTGCCCGGAGGGTTCTTTTGTACCCGGAGAACTAGATGTCAGAACAACTCAGCGGAGCGGCCATACTCATCCGATCCCTCGAACACGAGGACGTCGAGATGATCTTTGGGGTTCCGGGTGGAGCGATCCTCAAGGCCTATGACGAGCTCTACTCGAGTCCGATTCGCCACATCCTGGCTCGGCACGAGCAGGGTGGTGGACATATGGCATCAGGCTATGCACATGCAACAGGACGCGTCGGGGTGACGTTCGCCACATCCGGACCTGGCGCTACCAACCTCATCACCCCACTTGCTGACGCCTACATGGATTCGATTCCCGTGGTGGCGATCACCGCTCAGGTGGGATCAACCTCGATCGGTCTCGATGCCTTTCAGGAGACGCATACCTGGGGCATCTCGATGCCTGTCACCAAACACAACTATCTCGTGACTGACATCGACGAGATCCCTTCGACGATCAGGGAGGCCTTCCACATCGCTTCAACCGGACGACCCGGTCCCGTACTTGTGGATGTCACAAAGGACGCCCTCGCAGACACCATGCCGTGGCACGGTCCCCAAGACATCGATCTCCCGGGGTACAGACCGTCGGTCAAGGGCCACCCCCGTCAGGTGAAGGCTGCCATGGATGCGATCCTCAGGTCCGAGCGACCAGTGCTGTATGTGGGTGGAGGAATCATCCGCGCCGAAGCGAGCCAAAAGCTCCGGCAATTCGCAGAGCAGCAGAATCTTCCGGTGGTCACGACGTTGATGGCTCGCGGAGCGATTCCGGATTCGCACCCATTGACACTCGGGATGAGTGGTATGCACGGAAACTACACCGCGACCACCGCGATCCAGAAGTCTGATCTGCTCATCACCGTGGGCGCCCGATTCGATGACAGGGTGACAGGCAATCCGGAATTCTTTGCACCGCACGCCCGCGTCATTCATGTCGATGTCGACCCCGCCGAGATCGGCAAGATCCGCAAGGTCGAGATTCCGATCGTCGGAGATGCCAAGGCCGTTCTCGGGCAACTCCTGACTGAGGGCGCAGAACGCCTCGAGCACGATCCCGCCCCCGAGCGAACCGGGTGGATCGAAACCATTCGGGGGTGGCAGCGCGACTTCCCTCTCGCCTACGAGCAGGATCCCGAGGGCCGCATACTCCAGCAGTACGTTATCGATGAACTCTCCAGGCGAACCGACGAGAACACGATCGCGGTGGCCGGGGTCGGTCAGCACCAGATGTGGGCATCGCAGTTCTGGAGTTTCGAGCACCCGAACACGTGGATCAACTCCGGAGGGCTTGGCACGATGGGATATGCCGTGCCTGCGGCCATCGGAGCCCAAGCGGGCATGCCGGATCGGACCGTCATTGCCATCGACGGCGATGGCTGCTTCCAGATGACTTTTCAGGAGCTGATCACCGCAGCGCAGGAGAACATCCCTGTCAAGATCGCTGTATTGAACAATGCGAGCCTTGGGATGGTTCGCCAGTGGCAGAAGCTCTTCTATGACGGTCGATTCTCAGCCACGGAGCTGTCCCATTCGAACCCGAACATCCCCATGCTCGCCGAGGCCATGGGTTGTGCAGGATTTCGGGCAGAGACACCCGAAGATGTCATCCCGACCATCGAGAAAGGCCTCGCGATCAACGATCGGCCCGTTGTGATGGAGTTCGTCTGTGACCCCGACGCAATGGTCTTCCCCATGGTCGTGGCAGGCGGATCGAACGACGAGGTTCTCATGGGTCCGGAGGATCTCTGATGCCCAGATCACAGCATCTCATAACCGTGACGGTTGAGAACAAGCCGGGTGTGCTTGCCCGGATCGCATCGATGTTCGCAAGAAGAGACTTCAATATCCACTCGCTCGCTGTCGGTCCGACCGAGGATCCAACGCGGTCCAGGGTCACGATGGTCGTCGATGGGCCCGAGATGGAGCAGATCATCAAACAGCTCTACAAGCTCGTCCACACGATCAAGGTGACTGAACACGCCCCGGGTGAGGCGGTGGAGCGCGAGATCATGCTTGTTCGAGTCAACGCGGACCCGAAGCGTCGTAGTGAGATCCTCGATGCCGCCAACATCTTCGATGCAACGGCGGTCGACGTCGGAGCAAACACGATCACCTTTGAGGTTGTCGGAGAACCAACGCGGTTGTCTGACTTT
>QMQC01000116.1 GCA_003648875.1 Actinomycetota bacterium | reverse complement strand
TTCACACCCTCATCGGGTTCAAACCTGAGCGTCTCGTACGCGCGGAAGTCCTTGAGCTCCAACCACGTGAGATGCATATCGCCTCACAGTCGAACAGGCATTAACAGATATTGGAAATCCCTCTTCTCGGACCCGAGAAGGAGACCTGGCTTCAGCGGATCGCTCGTCTCGATGACGACCTTCTCATCGTCCACAGCGTTCACACCGTCAGTGAGATACCGCGTGTTGAAAGCGATTGTCATGTCTTCCCCTACATACTCACCCTCAAGCAACTCAGTTGCTTCTCCCACCTCCTGGCGGATGACACTCAGCTCGACTCCCCCCGAGTGCATTGCGAGCCTGACAGGAATGTGGTCCTCAGCTACCAGCGCAGCTCGACCAACGGCCTCGAGCATTGCGGCCTTGTCGACGGTGAGGCGGTTGGTATGGCCCTCGGGAAGCAACTGCCTGTAGTTCGGAAAGGTCGAATCGATGATGCGGACAGTGAGTCTTCCCCGATCCGTCACGAAGGCAGCCTCGCGCTCACCCAGGCTGACCGTCATTGGACCCGCTCCGATCGCACGACCGAGCTCGCGAAGCGCTCGATACGGGACGAGTTTGGAACCCTCGATCCTCACACCTTCGACATCGCGAACTCCAAGCCGATAGGAATCAGTGGCAACGAGCCGGAGCGAGTCGCCTTCCCCCTCAAAGAGCACGCCTGTCAACGTCGGCCTCGCGTCATCCACCGATGCGGCGACACCGACCTGACCAAGGGCTTTGATCAACTGACCGGCATCAACCTGTATGCCGTTCTCAACTTGCTTGTCCGTGATCTTGGGATAGTCATCCACCGTCATCTCGCGCAATTGGAAGCGTGGTCCTCCACCGGTGATCTCCACTTCACCATCATTCGAGGCAAGGGTCACAGCTCCGGGGGGTAGCTTGCGTACTGCTTCAGCGGCAAGCTTCGCGGGAATCACCGTCCTGCCCTCCTCGGTGACCTCGACCTCGAGATACGTCCTCACCGTCACTTCGTTGTCTGTTCCGGTCACCGTCAGCTTTCCGCCCGCAACCTCACACAGGACACCCTGGAGGATCGGAAGCGGTGAACGCGTACCCACAGCCCTGCCGGCTCTCGCCAGTACATCGGCCAGGTCGTCTCGTTCTGCTCTGATTCGCACTTGTTCTTCCTCTGCTGTTGTTACTGCTGAATAGTTTTAAATAGTAGCGGTAGTAGTAGGCCCTGTGGATTGTGGAAAGGTGTCGATAATCGTTGCTGTGTAAGGATTACCACATCCACCGGCGATGTTGACAAATGGGAACATGTCCCCAGGTGTCATCGAAGCAGCCGGAGGGCTGTGGAGAACCGTCATGTTGTCCTCAGCTCTTGAGTGATGGCAGAGACGTCATCGAAGACGGCCTTGTCTGTCTGGATGAGACCGGTGATCTTGTCTACTGCGTGCATCACAGTCGTGTGGTCGCGGCCTCCAAACGCTGCCCCTATCTTGGGAAGGGAGAGGCCTGTGAGCTCCCTGCACACATACATGGCGACCTGACGCTGCCTGGCCAGAGGTTGTCGTCGCGAAGAACCGGTCATTTCGGCTTGAGGTATCTCGAAATACTGGGAGACCGTCGAGATGATGGAGTCGGCCGTAAGAGGCGCAACCGACTGGAGTCCGACAACGTCGCGAAGAACGCTCAGGGCGAGATCAAGTGTCACCTTCTCGTTGGTGAGAGTGGAGAACGCTGTGACCCGTGTGAGGGCGCCTTCCAACTCCCTGATGTTGTCCGCAACGTTCTCGGCGATGAACTCGAGAACCTCAGGGGGGACGGGCGTCGGGTTGGTCGATGCGTTCTTACGGAGAATGGCAAGGCGGGTCTCTACGTCCGGACTCTGGATGTCGGTCGTGAGGCCCCATTCGAAGCGACTTCGAAGCCGATCCTCGATCGTTCGGAGTTCCTTGGGTGCCCTGTCGGACGAAATGACCATCTGATTGCCAACCTCGTACAACGAGTTGAACGTGTGGAAGAATTCCTCGAGCACCTGTTCCTTGCGTTCGAAGAACTGGACATCATCGAGGAGAAGCAACCCGACCTTGCGGTATCGCGACTTGAAGTCGTCCATGCGTTTGCGGCGGATGGAGTTGATGAAGTCATTGAAGAACGATTCAGAGGTGACGTATCTCACGATGGTCGTTGGGTCGAGTTCGAGGCGGTGCTGGCCCACGGCGTGGAGAAGGTGTGTCTTGCCCAGCCCCGCTGCCGCATATATGAAGAGCGGGTTGTATTGACGGCCCGGTTGTTCGGCTACAGCTTGAGCGGCAGCGTGAGCGAACCGATTCGATGGCCCTACCACGAAGTTTTCGAAGGAGTACCTGGCGACCAGATTGGAAGTGTCGTATCGGCTCGGTGCGCTACCGGTCCCGGGTGGTGCCGACACGTCGAGCGTCGACTGGTAGGGAGCGACGGCCACCGATGGGGGTTGCGGCGATTCGGTGGTCACCGTGATCATCACGTCGAACGGTTCTGGCCAGACCGATCCAGCGATTTCACGGACCTGGTGGGTGTAGTTGTCGCGAACCCATGTCGCGTTGAAGCGGTTTGGCGCAACCAGCTGCAACCCCGAGTCTTCGAAGGACGCAGTCAGTGGCTTGATCCACGTCTCCCACTTCGCCACGCCGATCACGTCTCGCAGCCGACTGTGGAAGAGGTCGATCTGTGAATCGATGGTCTCTGTTGGGGTCTGTGTGACTCCCACGCTTGTCGTCTCCCCTCAGGGTTTGCGCCCAGCCCGAAAAATGTCCACACATCTATCCACAGTGTGTGGAAAAGACGAACCACGGCCGATGGGAATCGGCTCCACGGTCTGCCCTCAGGGGAAATAGCGGACATCCGCCAAGAGAGCGATTGCGAGCATAGGTTCGGTGTCCGCGGCAACTCAAGAGAGGCAAATCCGCGGCTATCTTGCTCCGGGCTGGCGACCGCTATCCACCGAAAACCCGTACCGTACAAGGGTTATCGACCGATAGCTGTCGAGTGTGGATTGTCGGCTCTGTGGGGAGTTCTCCCCAATCACGCCTATCCTGTCTTTCGCGAGGCCTTCAGAGTTTTCGCGGACTCCCTCCGTACTGTCGGTTCGTCAGGTATTCCCCTAGAATGCCTGCGTTCCGTGTTCGCACGGAACTACCGCGATTCCCCAGCTAGGGATGCCTCATCATGAAGCGTACGTATCAACCCAATAACCGCCGCCGTAAACGCAAGCATGGCTTCCGTGGACGCATGCGAACCCAGCAGGGCCGCGCACTGATCAAGCGTCGCCGTACCAAGGGCCGCCACAGACTTTCTGCCTGAGGTGAGTTCCTTCGTCTCCCTCCGGCCAGGGTCTCGATTCGACGCCCTCTACCGTACGGCGCGAAGACGACGGCTTGGCGCCATCACAGTGTTCCAAGCCCCAAGTGACACCGTTCTACCGAGCGTAGGCGTGGTTGCCGGGAGGAGAGTTGGAAACGCGGTGCAACGAAACCGGGCAAAGCGAAGGCTGAGGGAAGCGGCTCATAGAGTGGAGCTGCGATCGAACACGGCCTATGTGGTGGTAGCTTCTCCCGACGTGCTGGGCGTAGAGTTCGGCGAGTTGGTGAACTGGCTCTCTGCAGCGATTGTTGTGGAAGACGGAGACAGAGACAAGGAAGCGCTATGAACGAGCAAGACCGCAGGAAGACGAGCCCAGCAGCTCGGGCGCTTCTCGGTTTCGTTCGCTTGTACCAAAAGGCTCTCTCGCCTCTCCTCGGACAGAACTGCCGGTACCACCCGTCGTGTTCCCGCTATGCGTACGAGGCAATAGAAACGCACGGCGCTCTCAGGGGCGGTTGGTTCGGCGTGAAGCGCATCGGCCGTTGCCACCCCTTCCACGATGGCGGGTTCGATCCCGTGCCAGGCTCCGACAACTCGACAGCTCAAGAACCCCAAGGAAGTACCTCGTGAATCCGTGGACCTTATTGTTGAATGCCCTTGGGAGTTCCCTCGCATTTTTCTACGATATAATTCCAGAATATGGAATTGCCATCATTCTGCTCACTCTTGCGGTGAGCATTCTCCTGTTCCCCTTGACGCTCAAGCAGACCAAGTCCATGAGGGCGATGCAGCTGATTCAACCTGAGGTCAAGCGGCTCCAGAAGGAGCACAAGGGTGACCGTGAGGAACTCAATAAGAGACTCATGGAGCTGTACAAGGAGAGGGGCGTCAACCCGGCGGCAGGGTGCCTACCGATGTTCATTCAGATGCCGATCTGGTTTGCCCTCTACCGCGTGCTGTGGCAGGGTGCCGGGGTTCCGGAGGATTCGACCCTCGCCGAGGTGTTTGGTCGAGCGAGTGACGCCCTTGATGCGGGAGCAGCGATCACAGCCCCTGTGTTCGATCACGTGACCTTCCTTGGAATGAACCTCCTCGTCAGCCCCTCCCAGGCCGTGGACTTCAGCAATATCCTCGGCTCACTCCCCTATCTGGTGCTGCTGGCGCTCATCGTTGCTGCCGGATATTACCAGCAGGTCCAGATGACGAGCCAGAGGAAGTCGACTTCGAACGATGAACCGAGTAGCCAGATGGAGGGCATGCAGAAGGCAATGAAGTTCATGCCAATCGTGTTCGGGTTCATCTCGTGGAGCTTTGTGGCAGGTCTGGGCCTCTACTTCGCCACTTCAAACCTGTTCCGCATAGGACAGCAAGCCGTCATCCTGCGACTTGGAGACGATGGGGACGGAGAGAAGGAACGAGACGAGGCGGAAGATCCCCTCGTTGATCCGCAGGACGAGTCCAAGAAGAGTCGCCCGAGCCAACATGCAAGCAAGAAACGCAACCGCCGAAGAAGGAAGTAACCCCATGGAATGGGTTGAGGTACAGGGCAAGACCGTTGACCTGGCCGTCGAAGTCGCCGTCGAAGAACTTGGACTACAGTCCCGCGAGGACGCCAAGATAGAGATCATTCAGGAGCCCAAGTCGGGATTCCTGGGTGTGGGGGGCAAGGACGCGATCGTCAAGGTGAGCAGGGCGCCGCAAAAACGCCGGCGGCGGCGAAGTCGAGGAAGGTCAGGAAGGCCAAAGGAGACAGCCGCAAACCGACAAGATGCCGGAAAGAAGAGATCCGGCCAAGGCAAATCCCAAGGCAAGCAGTCGAGAGAACCCCGTCAGGAGAAGAAGGTGACGACATCAGACGCAAACAGGCAAGAAGGACAGTCCAACGATCGTCCTGAGCAGGCACCGATCGAAGAGCAGGCAAAGGTGGCAGCAGGGTTCATCACAGGCCTGCTCGATGCGTTCGGACTCGAAGGTACAGTCGAGACCAGAATCGACGACGATGTCCTCTACATCGAAGTAGAGGGCTCCCAAACAGAGGCACTCGTCGGTCCGAAGGGTTCCGTGATGCAGTCGGTCCACGAGTTGACGCGAACAGTCGTACAGCGGAAGACATATGGAGCTCCACGCATGCGGATCGACATAGCTGGATACAGGGAGCGTCGCCGCGAGGCCCTTAGAATATATACGGGAAAGCTTGCTGCCAGGGTCATCGAGGAGAAGGACGAGGTCATGCTCGAGCCAATGAACGCAGCGGATCGCAAGGTTGTCCACGACGCCGTAGCCGACATCGAAAGCGTTCGTTCATTCTCCGAGGGTGAAGAGCCGCGGCGCGCCGTCGTTCTTTCATACGAAGAGTAGAGGCGCAGAATACGGGAGCGCGCTGGCTGTGAGCCGTAGCCGGTAGTCCGTAGCCCCATGTTTTCCTGGTCGCCATTGTTTCACGTGAAACATCCACGGAGTAGGATGCGAGCGTTCCACGTGAAACATGTATGAGCAACTTGGAAGATCTTGACCGGATAGCTCGATGGCTTGAGACCGAATGGTCCCAGGATCAACGGACCTGGTTCCTGCGATACCAATCCTGGCTTGTGGACGAGGCCATTCCCGCGGGAGGCCTCGGCCCGCGGGAGGCCTCCAGAATCTTTGATAGGCACATAGCGCACTCGCTTGCGTTCGTGAAGTTGATTCACGGCGACGCCAGGACACTCGTGGATGTCGGGTCCGGCGTTGGTCTGCCGGGCATTCCCATAGCCATTGCGTGCCCGGAGCTTCTGGTAAGGGTCGTGGATAGGGCGGAACGCCGTACTCGGCTCGCATCGCGTGCTGTCCGGATCCTCGGGCGCGAGAATGTCAAAGTATCATCAACCGACATCCGGGACGTCAGAGAGGAATTCGACGTTGTAGCGTTCCGATCCTCTCTCGCGATTTCGAAGGCAACGAAGGTGTTTCAACGACTTGCCACCACCCAAGGCGAGGGTATCTTCGCTT
>QMQC01000115.1 GCA_003648875.1 Actinomycetota bacterium | reverse complement strand
TTGTATGCATTGTAATTTCGTTTGGGTCGCTTGGTTATGTGCTTTGTGGCGAGTGTCAGTCGGAGGGGGCGGGGGTGGCGCACAGCAGCATGTGGATGTCCGAGGATGGGCTGGCGTGGAGTCAGGTGGCGTACGACGAAGCCGCATGCGGCGAACCCGCCTACATCACGACGATCGCAGCCGATGAGAGCGGCTACGTGGCAGCCGGGTGGTCCCTAGGCGAGCTCGAAGACCATGCCACAGTGTGGTTCTCTGGTGATGGAAGCTCGTGGATCCGCACCGAGCTGTCCAGTCAGGGGATTTCCGTCATCCGCGCCGTAACCACCTATGAGGGAACAGCCGTGGCCGTGGGCCACAATGAGCTTCAGCCGGTCATCTGGCAGGGAACGAGGCCATAGTCGGCCCGCCGGGGCGGCTACCTATCTGCTGGCAGCCGCCCATAACGGCACATATGCTTGCCCCGTCGGTCCGGACATATTGCGAGTCTTGGGCGGGCGTTTGAATAGGCCCGCAGCCACTGGGGAGCGTTGGACATCACCTGATGAGGTATGAAGGCGTTAAGGAGACCATACGCTGTGTGGCAAGGTTCTAGCTAAGCCTCTGGCTTGTAAGCCCGGAAGTTGACTCCGCGTGTGCCGAAGTAGGAGACTTCCTTGCGCGGCACGGCGGCTCCTTCAAACACATCCTTTTTCCACGTGATCTCAAACCCTTCAAATCCGGCAGCCACGACCGTGGCCTCAAGCGCTGCTTCCAGCAGCGCCCCCGCTATTCAGCTGGTCCACAGGTCTATGTCGTGTTTTGCGCCCTCCGGGATCTCCTTATCGACCGTGATATCGGCGATCTGGATTCGACCACCGGGGCGGAGCACGCGGAAGATCTCCCTAAAGACCCGATCCTTGTCGGGGGAAAGATTCACGACGCCGTTGGAGATCACGAGATCAGCCCAGCCGTCAGATATCGGTATCGACTCGGAGTACCCAGACCGAAATTCGAGCTGATCCAGCAAGAGTTCCGCCTTGGCTGCGTTCGCCTTGTCCAGCATCGCCTGTGTCATGTCCACACCGATCACATGTCCAGCTGGACCGACGGCACGAGCCGCAATGATCGAATCCACACCCGCCCCGGAACCGATATCGACGACGTACTCGCCCTCGACGGGCATTCCCATTTGGAACGGGTTTCCCATGCCTGAGAACGAAGCAACAGACGACACAGGAATCCTGTCGACCCACTCTTCTTCGTAACCGTTCATCGCCAACGCCGCTCGTCCAATGTTGAAGTGGTATCCACGATCCGGCTCCGAGGCCACATCGGTGTACTCGCGAGATACCTCGTCACGGAGGATCTTCACGGCCGCGTTCTGATCCGAGAAGCGGGCTCGGATCTCTTCCTCGTCCAAGGTCACATTCACCTCAGGAAGATAGATGTACGTCTTGAACGTGCCCGTGTCATATTCCTCGCTGCCCTCCCGCACTTCGGCTTCCCGAGGCAGACCGAGATCCCTATAGGCCGCTTCGGTCAACAGCACGTACTCATCCTCTTGCACAGAGTTCTTCGCTAGACGGTGCACCGTAATCACGTCGATTCCCGACAGAGTTGGGAACTCCCCGACATGGGTCAGCAGCGCCTCGCCCGAGTGGGCGATAATCTTTAGCTTGAGATCTCCGACTTCGGCGCAAGCGCCACACTTGCACACGCTGTAAGCACCGATCTCAAGCAAGCGCTCCCTGAACACCTCGAACAGCGAAAGAAGCCGCACAACAAGATTTTGACTCCGTCGACGCCACACGTCCGCGTCGCCACTTCTGATGGCGTAGAGAAGGAGCGCATCGCCCTCGACATAGGAAACCCTCAACGGCACGTCCACCTGATCCATGAGGCTCTCAAGCAGCGCACCGATGATCAACTGGCTGTGCCGCAATTCCTTGCCGTGGGACACCATGAACTTCGTGTACCCGCTGATGTCCACAAGCATCAGCAGAACCGGCTGGGCCGTCGATTCAACCGTCGTCTGAGTCACTGGAAACAACCCTATCAGACGGAACCAATCACGGCCCGGACACTACCGCCCATAACGGCACATATGGGCGGGTCAGCAACCTGCAATTACGGCTCTCGGTTGTGGAGGTGACGGGATTCGAACCCGTGGCCCCTACGTTGCGAACGTAGTGCTCTGCCGGACTGAGCTACACCCCCGGAACGGATGGATGATACCGTCGGTCGCATTGGACCGTTCGCCGACGTACTTCACATTGAACGGCGATTAGATTGCACGACATGACGCTCAACGACACATCATCACCAACAGGTCTTCTCCGCGAAGAACATCAACTCATCCTCAAGGTTGCCAGACGGCTCGATCACCTGCTCGCCCTGGAAGACGACGGCGTGGGTCTCGACTACGACACGGTCGATCAATGTATTACGTTCTTCCGCCTCTTCGCTGACGCCTGCCATCACGGCAAGGAGGAGGATCTTCTGTTCCCCGGGCTTGAGGCCGTGGGCATGCCGAGGGATTCAGGCCCGATCGCCGTGATGCTCTACGAGCACGACCAGGGCAGGGTGTTCGTACGCGCCATGGCATCGAACATCGAGGCCGCCAAGGATGGCGACAATGCGGCAGGCCACCAATTGCGTGAAGCGGCGCGCGGATTCATCGATCTCATCGTTGCCCACATCTCCAAAGAGGACAACATCTTGTTCAACATGGCTGATGGGATGATCAGCGGCCCAGCATGTGAGACGCTCTGCTCCCGGTACGACGAGGTCTGCTCCGGTCGATTCGAAGGACGGACCAAGGATGACCTCGAACGATTGGCAGCGGAAATCCTTTAGCTCCGACGCAGGGCGAGGGCCACTGCCTCGACCCGGCTATGTACTCCAAGCTTGGCGAGTATGTGCTGGATGTGGTTGCGGACCGTTGCCTGGGAGAGGAAGAGTCGCTCGGCTATCGCGGCGCCATCGAGACCCTCTGTCAGGAGCTGAAGGACTTCACGCTCCCTTGGAGTGAGGACATCGAGCCTGTCGTCACCGGCGTCGGTACCCGGACTCGATCCACCCAGTCGCTCCACGATCACGCGCTCGAGCTCAGGCGGAAATGCGACCTCCCTTATGAGATGAACCAGCCTGCACTCACCCCGAAGCTCCAACGGAGGCACGATCGTCGATGCGCTCAGCCACAACGTCTTGCCGGAAGCGGACCGGCCAAGCACCTCCGCTGCGTCAACGACCTCGTCCGGCTCACCGGGCTCAGCGGCTGGGCACAGACCGCTGCAGACGGCGTCTCCGCACCGATCTCGCCAGCACAGGATCTCGTGGCATGACCTCCCGAGCACCTCGTCCGCGGGATAGCCGAGGAGCTCAGTGGCCGCCTCGTTCCAGGCAATGATCCCAAAGGAGCCATCGATGGCAACCATGGCGTCTCCCGTCCTCCCGAGGACTTCGAGCAGCTCGGCCAAGGGGCCTTGCACCTGAGGATCGATCGTTGTGAAACCTGCCATGAGTACGTCGGACTGTACGGGGGGTACGGGATACCCGTCAACAGAAATGCCTACAAGTCAACGATCTGTCTGGTCCTCGAGAACGGCGAGGATCCCGCCTGCAGAGAGGATCTCGCGCATCTCAGACGGCAGCGAATCTCCACGTAGCTCTGCCTCGCTTTCGATATTGACGATCCTGCCTGTGCCGAGCTCGACTTCGATCCGGTCGCCATCGGCAAAACCATCATGCACGCCGGGACAGACAACAACCGGTAGGCCAAGCGCAACCGCGTTTCGCATGAAGATGCGAGAGAACGACTCAGCCACCACGCACGCCACACCAAGGGCCTTCAGGTTCTCAGCGGCCGTCTCGCGGCTTGAGCCACAACCGAAGTTCCGGCCTGCGACAACGACATCTCCCTGCATCACATCTGAAGCGAAAGCCGCGTTCACAGACTCGAGGACGTGGAGCATTCGCACCTCGACGGGATCGACCGCATACTGCCCCGGCGAGAGCACATCCGTGCTGATGTCGTGATCGAATCTCCACACTCTCCCTGTCAGAAGATCATCAGACATTCGACACCTCCAGGTGTCTCGGATCGGCAATGGAGCCCGCAAGCGCAGAAGCTGCAACAGTCGCGGGCGAACCGAGATAGATCTCGGCGTCTGCGCTTCCCATCCTGCCGATGAAGTTGCGGTTGTGTGTGCCGATACAGCGTTCGCCCGGACCGAGGAGCCCGCCATGTCCGCCAAAGCAAGGCCCACACCCAGGCGCAAGAACCGAGGCGCCGGCGTCGACAAGCGTCGCCAGCACACCGGAATCCAACGCTTCCTTGAGAACCGCCCGTGATGCGGGAACGACAAGAAGACGAACGCCCGAGGCGATATGTCTTCCCTGCAGCACTTCTGCTGCCGCCCGCAGATCCTCGATCCGTCCGTTCGTGCATGAACCGATGAACGCCTGATCGATGGCGATACCCTCGACGTCGACCACCGATCCGACGCGATCAACCTCGTGCGGCATCGCGACCTGGGGTGGCAAGCCCGACAGCAGAACCTCGTGGACGGCCTCATAGTTCGCATCCGAGTCCGGGGTGAAGGATTCGGTGCCCTCTCCTCCACGATCTCTGAGATACCTGTCCGTGATCTCATCAGCGGCGAAGAGGCCGAATTTGGCCCCCATCTCGACAGCCATGTTCGACACGGTCAACCTGGAAGACATGTCAGCGTTCTTCACGGCAGGCCCGCCGAATTCCATCGCACGGTACTGCGCCGCATCCGCACCGAAGCGCCCTGCGAGATGCAGGATGACGTCCTTCCATGTCACTCCCTGCTCGAGGTCACCGCTCAACTCGAATCGAATCGTCTCAGGCACTCGAAACCAGAGTCGTCCGGTGGCGAGGGCGTACACCATGTCAGAGGTACCTATACCCGTACCGCCCGCTCCGAGCGCCCCATAGGTCGTGGTGTGGGAGTCGGTTCCAACGATGAGCATCCCGGGGCGAACGTGTCCTCGCTCGGGGAGCAACTGGTGGCAGATTCCCTCGCCGGCATCGTAGAAGCTCTTGATTCCGAGTCTTGTGACGTGTTGTCTGATGCGTTGATGCAGTGCAGCTGCTTCAGCGGACGGCGCAGGAACGAGGTGATCGATGACGACAACGGTCTTGTCAGGATCGAAGATTCGATCCACGCCCACTTCACCGAGCATGTCGAATACCTGTGCGGCAAAAATGTCATGCAAGAGGGCGAGACCGATGTCCGCAACGACGAACTCCCCAGCCACCACCTCGTCCTTGCCTGCGGCTGTGGCGAGGATGCGCTCTGCAAGTGTCATGCCCACGGTGTCTGGACCTCGCTCAACCTGCCCCCAAGCTTCGGCCACCGCACACGTAGAGCGTCTGACCGGTCACGTAGGAGGACTCATCTGCTGCCAGAAACAGGGTGGCGTTCCCGATGTCCTCCGGAGTGCCGATACGGCGCGCAGGGATCGTCTTGATCAGCCGCTCCTGAACCTCATCCTTCAAACCTCTGAAGAGAGGCGTATCCACGAGTGCCGGCGCAATCGCGTTTGCGGTGACGCCGTATCTGGCCATCTCGAGTGCCAGCGTGCGCGTCAGACTGATCACCGCTCCCTTCGAAGCTGCATAGTTGGCCTGACCGGGGCCACCGAGCCACGCTCGCGATGAGATGTTGATGATCCGGCCGTAACTCTGATCCATCATGTGTGGTGCCACCGCGCGGCACATGAGGAATTGGGATTTCAGGTTCACCGTGAGAACGGTGTCCCAATCCTCCTCGCTCATCTTCGCGAGCCAGCCATCCCTCGCCATACCGACGTTGTTGACGAGGATGTCGATGTGACCGTAGGCGTCGAGTGCAGCCGCAACGAGGCCCTCGGCACCTTCAGCCGACGCAACGTTGGCCGCATGGCCTGTGACGTCGTATCCCGCTGCCGTGAGCTCGGCGACGACCTCATCAACCCTCTCGGGAACCAGGTCGTTGACCACGACCTTTGCCCCCGCCCCAGCAAGCACACTCGCGATTCCTTGGCCGATTCCTTGGCCAGAACCGGTGACAATCGCAACTCTGTCTTTCACGTTCACGTCGCTACCTCCTGGGTGCTTTCATCTTCCTTTGAACTCTGGCGCTCGCTTCTCGACGAATGCCTGAATTCCTTCGTCACGATCCTCACTTGCGCGCAGGACGGCGTGACTGGTCGATTCGAGTTCGAGACCTGTCTCGAGATCTGTCTCGGTGGCCCGATTGACCAGGGCCTTGACCCGATCGTGGGAGAGCGGTGCGCGGCTTGCGATACGCCTGGCAAGCTTCATCGTCTCCTCCATCAGGCCTTCATCCGGCACGACACGGTTCACGAGTCCCATGGATAGGGC
>QMQC01000114.1 GCA_003648875.1 Actinomycetota bacterium | reverse complement strand
GAGATGAGTACAGCGATGGGAAGCGGAGAATCGGTCATCAGCCCCCGATTCTAATGGTCTGTCACAGATTTGGTGTCTGGGTGTCAGCGTGGCATCGGCGTCATCTGGCAAGGACGCACAACGAAGGCGCAGTCTGGACTGCGTCGAGGCGGAGGACACAGCCAGGGACGTCGAGGGTCGGAGAGACACGGCATCCATTTCTGTGACAGATCACTAGGAGGCCCACGGAACATGCCACGGTGCCGGGCCTCACTCCCCGAGCGACGACTCCCGCACGCCCAGATGCGGGAGGACCATGTGGTCGAGGAATGGCTCAGGGTCCCCGGTCCAGCCCATTGCACGCATCTCGCCCTTGGTGCGACGCCCCCCGATCGCACGCATGAGCTCGAAGGAGGTCGCCCGGACGGAAGCGATCGGGTCCTCGTGTCCGATGTCCCACCCCATCCCTGAATCTGAGGCCTCGACCCGGATAGTGGGGAGACCGAAGGCATCGAAAGTGCGACGAAGAGACTTCACATGACCAGCCGCTGAGAACTGGACGTCGAGAAGATCCCTGCCGTCTCTGTCGTCGTATGTGTTTCTGAGATCGAATTCGTGATGCAGTATGTCCCCGATTGCCATGGCAGGAATCGCAGTGACACTGGTCATTCCCAGCGCCGAAGGAACCGCATCTGGTAGCCCGAGGTCGTCAAGTGTGTCGAGGAGCACCGCGGCCGAACCCACGATTTCGTCCCACTGAGCAATGACTTCGTCCATGGACAGATGGCTTCGATCATTCACCTGTCGCTCGGTCCACTCGGCGCTTGCAAACCCGTCGAACACGAGGTTCGTGATGTCGACAGAGACGCCCGTCAGATGTCTCAGGACGTCCAGAGCACTCCAATCAGGTGTCGCAGGCACCGGCTTGGAAGGATCGCGCCCAGCCATGAAGCGGACAACTCGAGTTTGCCCACGCTGATATGCCTCTGCGTACATGGCGACAGGCTAGTGACGTTGCACTAGTGCCGTGTCACTAGGACGGGCCAAGTCTGTGAGCTTCGACGATCGCGCTCGCAAGACCACCCTTCCAAGGCTCACCATGGCCGGGAAGGACGGTTGAGACGTCGAGGCCATGCATGCGATCAAGGGATTCGAGAGCTTGGGCACTGTCTTTGTTGAATGTACCAGGCATGACACGTGCGCCCTTCTTCCCCGTGCCGAGGTGCATTGTCACGAGGGAGTCACCTGTGAAGATGACGTCACGATCCGGGATATGAATGCACGCAGACCCATCTGTATGGCCGGGAGTGTGGATCGCCAGGGGACGACCAGGGACATCAATCGTTTCGCCGTCACCGAACTCGGTGAGATCGACAACCGGTCTGGCCGAGAACACGCCACCCGAAACGAAGAACCATGCCGTCTTCCACGCCTGGATGTGATTCAGGCTGCGGGCCCAGTGGCGCTCGGTCACATTGTCCGCTTCGCCACTGCAAAGCGCGACCTCGTCGTGATGCACATGTACGGATGCACCGCTCTCATCTTTGATCTGTCGCGATGAGCCGAGGTGGTCACCGTGGGCGTGAGTGAGCACGATCGCGGCGACGTCTTCGACAGACAGACCGAGCTCACTGAGAGCAGGCGGAAGCTGCATGTACTGGTTCGGGTTGCCAGCATCGAGAAGAGTCACCTTCCCGCCATCCTCGATGATGAACCAGTTGACAAGCTCAGCTCCGAGTCGATAGACCCTGTCAGCGACTTCTTGCATGGAGTCTCCTGGTTTCTGCCCCAACGGTACACGCGTTCAGATGCCAGATAACAGACGCAGTCCGCCATCCGGCATCCGGCATCCGGCATCCGGCATCCGCCATCCGGCATCCGCCATCCGCCATCCGCCATCCGGCATCCGAAGTCCGCTCGAGCGGACTTCGGACAGGGAGCGCAGCAACCGACCGGTAAGCGAAGCCGCAGGCAAAGCGACCCGTAAGCGAAGCCGCAGGCGAAGCGGTTCGCTCTTCCCTCAGCCTGCTGACGAAAGAGCCTCGAGCATCGCAGAACCCATGTCGGTCGGGGTTGACGCCATCACGACACCAGCACCCTCAAGAGCCTCGATCTTGGCCTCGGCTGTTCCCTTGCCGCCCGAAATGATCGCCCCTGCATGACCCATCCGCTTCCCCGCAGGTGCTGACGTGCCCGCGATGAATGCTGCGACCGGCTTGGTCATGTTTGCCTTGATCCATTCGGCAGCTTCTTCCTCGGCCGTACCACCGATCTCGCCGATCACGATGACACCCTCGGTTGCCGGGTCATCGTTGAACGCAGCAAGGGCATCCACGAAGTTCGTACCGTTGACGGGGTCGCCACCGATACCGATGGCCGTCGTCTGACCGAGACCGTTGAGGGTCAACTGGTGGACCGCCTCGTATGTGAGCGTTCCCGACCGCGACACAACCCCAATCCTTCCAGGAGTATGGATGTACCCCGGCATGATGCCGATCTTGCACTCCTGAGGTGTGATCACACCTGGGCAGTTCGGGCCAACAAGTCTGACATTCTTTCCTTCGAGATAGCGCTTGGCCATCACCATATCGGCCACTGGAATGCCTTCGGTGACTGTGACTATCAGTGGCACGCCTGCCTCTGCAGCTTCCATGATCGCATCCGCCGCGAAGGGCGGTGGAACATAGACCACAGATGCGTTGGCTCCGGTGGATCTGACGGCATCGCGAACCGTGCGAAAGATCGGAATCGTGACGTCATACTCGTCGGGCCGACCCTGCACGCCGGAATGATCCGTCTCGCCCGTGAATCGCTCCACCTGACCAGCCCTCGAGGGATGCACCGCACCGACCATGTTGGTGCCATAGGCGATCGCCATGTCTGTGTGAAATCTGCCTGTCTTTCCCATCCCTTGGACGAGGACCTTCGTGTCCTTGTTGACGAGCACACTCATTTGGCCAGCTCCACGATCTTCTCTGCTCCGTCTTTCATATCTGTCGCGCTCACGACGTTGAGATCGGAATCATCAATGATCTGTTTTCCCAGTTCCACGTTTGTGCCTTCGAGGCGTACCACGAGCGGCACTTCGAGACCAACCTCTTCAACAGCAGCGACGACGCCGTTTGCGATGATGTCACAACGCATGATGCCTCCGAATATGTTGACGAAGATCCCCTTCACGTTCGGATCCGCCGTGATGAGCTTGAAAGCGGCAACTATCTGGTCCTTCTCGGCACCGCCTCCGACGTCGAGGAAGTTTGCGGGTTCGCCACCAACGTATTTGATGATGTCCATCGTTGCCATGGCGAGGCCGGCTCCGTTGACCATGCATCCGATCGAACCGTCGAGGCTGATGAATGACAGTCCGAACTCCTTTGCCTCGAGCTCGGCTGGGTCTTCTTCGGTCTCGTCGCGAAGCTCGGCAACGTCAGGGTGTCGGTACAGAGCATTGGCTTCGAAGGCCATCTTCCCATCGAGTGCCATCACCCTGCCGTCCGTGGTCACCACGAGCGGGTTGATCTCCACAAGGTCCGTATCCATGTCCGAGGCAAATTCAGTCAACGTCTTGAGGAACCTGACTCCGTTCTTGAACGTATCTCCTTCGAATCCGAGACCGTGGGCGATCCGCCTTGCCTGAAAGTCTGTGAGGCCGAACGCCGGATCGACATCTTCCTTGATGATCTTGTCGGGGGTCTCGGAGGCTACGACCTCGATCTCTGTGCCACCTTCTGTCGAGGCCATCACGATGTTGCGGCTTGTGGATCGGTCAAGAAGAACGGAGAGGTAGAGCTCCGTCGCTATGTCGATGCCTTGCTCGATGTAGAGCCTGTTGACGATCTTGCCTTCGTCACCGGTCTGGATCGTGACGAGTGTTGATCCGAGCATCTGGCTGGCGAGTTCACGGACCCTGGACTCGGCTGCCTCGATTCCGCCATCGATTCCATCGAGAACGACACTGACTCCGCCGACCCCGGGATGCTCCTTGAAGTGGCCCTTTCCGCGGCCGCCAGCGTGAATCTGGGACTTGACAACAACCACGGCGTTGCCGGTCGACTCGATGAGCTGGCGCACAGCTGCAACTGCCTCGTCAACGGTTGCAGCCATGACACCTTCAGGAACGGGGATTCCCCGAACCTTCATGAGTGCCTTGGCCTGATACTCGTGGATCTTCACGTGTCCTCCTGACAAGTGCTTTATCGGTGACCGGGTCAGCCCGTGAACTGCTCGTCAACCCACGTCTGGATCGCATCAAGTGACGTGCCCGGGCCGAAGACGTGTGCAATGCCCGCAGCCTCAAGCTGTGGTATGTCTTCGTCAGGGATGATCCCTCCACCGAATACGACCACATCTTCGGCTCCCCTGGCTCTGAGTTCATCGACCACTGCTGGGAACAACGTCAGGTGGGCGCCGGACAGCGCCGACAGACCAACCCCGTCGACATCCTCCTGAACTGCGATAGTGGCGATCTGGGATGGTGTTTGATGAAGCCCGGTGTAGATGACCTCACATCCAGCGTCACGAAGAGCGCGGGCTACGACCTTCGCCCCGCGGTCGTGGCCATCGAGGCCTGGCTTTGCGATGAGAATCCGAATCGGCATCGAAGGGAACATTACTTGAGCGCGGCATCGTGTCGCAGGGAGGTACCTGTGGTGATCTACCATGGAATGCGTGCTCGACGTGAATCTACTCGTCGTCCTTGGCGCCTCCTTGGTGCTCGTCGCTACTGCGGTCGGTATCTCCATGTACCTCCGTCTCGGCGTCGGGAAATCGATCCTCTGGGCATCGGTGCGTGCTGCCGCCCAGCTCACTGGTGTTGGCGTGCTCCTCATGTTGGTACTCGATTCGTCCTGGGAGTACTTGCTTGCTCCGATTTGGATCATCGCCATGGTCGGAATCGCAGCGTTCGTCGTGTCGCGAAGAGCAAGGACGGCCTCGGTTGTGCCCGCGGCGCTGCTTGCAGTCGGAGGTTCCACGGTCGTGGCTCTCGCCGTCGTGTTCGGATTCGGGGTGCTGCCACTCGAGCCGGTCGAGATGATCGTGATAGCGGGGATCACGATCGGAAACGCTCTTCCGGCGACGGTCGTTGCGGTCGACCAGGTCGTCACGAAGATGACCACGGAACGTGCACAGGTCGAGGGCCTGCTCGCTCTCGGATTCAACGCAAGCCAAGCAGCGCGAGTCGTTGTGAGGGACTCGGCAAGAGTCGCTCTCCTGCCTCAGATCGAACGGACCAAGATCGTCGGTCTCGTAGCACTTCCCGGTGCAATGACCGGCCTACTGCTGGCTGGTGTTGAGCCCATCGATGCCGTGACCATCCAGCTCGTCGTGATGTATCTGGTACTCGGAAGCGTCGCCGTGTCGGCAACTTTGGTGGCCGTGGTGACCGCCTCGAGGGCGTTCACGCCAGACCAGCGCTTGAAGGAATCCATCTGACACGGACTAGTCGTCAACCTTCTCCAGCGGTGCCCAGGCAAGCAGGAGCCGCTTCGGACCGTGGGCGTCGAAGTCCACGACCGCCTCGGCACGGTCTCCGACCCCGACGATTTCCTTGACGACGCCTTCGCCCCAGTGGGAATGTCGAACGCGGTCGCCATTGGAGATATCCGCATCGGACACCGTTGCGATTGGCGTGCGGGACTCCATGGTGCGTGACCGCCTGGCTCTCTCCGCCTTGGAAGTGAGGTGCTCTGGGATCTCGTTGAGAAACCGACTCGGCCCGTTGTAGTTGTTCTGGCCCCACATGTTGCGACTCCACGCCCGCGTGAGATACAAACGTTCCTCTGCCCGCGTGATACCCACGTAACAGAGCCTTCGCTCCTCCTCGAGTTCCCTGGGATCTCCGAGGGATCTCATGTGCGGGAAGATGCCATCTTCAAGCCCGGTGAGGAATACAACCGGGTATTCCAGCCCTTTGGCGTTGTGCAGTGTCATGAGCGTCACAGCCTCTGCATCCTCGATTCCATCAAGATCCGTGACGAGGCTGATCGATTCGAGGAACATCTGGAGCTTCCCGACACCGTCGAGCTGGTCCCACTCATCTGGCCCCATCGAAGCCGGCCCCGTCTCTTCGAACTCTGCACTTGCTATGAGGAGTTCCTTGAGGTTCTCCTCCCTACCCATAGCCTCGATAGTTCGCTCGGCACGGATCGTGTCGAGATAGCCGGTGTCATCCAGGACGGCACCAAGCGCAGCCTCCGGTCCGTCCGTCGCCTTGGTTGACAGGATCTCCGCGACGGCCACAAACTCCGCGATCGCGTTCTGAGCGCGGGCAGTGAGTGCTCCGATCTCGCGAACCCGCCGCAGTGCATCCATGAAGGTGATCTCTTCGGCCTCTGCGAATCGGTCAACGTGGGCAACCGTGGTGTCACCTATCGCACGTCTTGGGGTGTTGATGATTCGTTTGAT
>QMQC01000113.1 GCA_003648875.1 Actinomycetota bacterium | reverse complement strand
TAGGGTCGCAAACATCGACCTCGCTCATGAGCATGTGGAGCTTGTCATCAACGACCCTGAACGTGCTGTGAGAGAACTCGGTCTTGAACAGTTGGAAGAGGTGTGTGGGGACCCGAACGTCTGATACCGGGCGCCTGAGACGACGCGCCTGAACGCAAGGTTCAGAGTGCGTGGGTCGCTCGCTGGTCAATCCTCGAGTTCTACCATCACCAGCTCGTCCGATCGCCGATAGATTCGGCCTTCGATCTTCCGGGTCACGATCCACTCCCTGATGAATAGGATCGGTCTGGACCCACGAGCTTCTTCGGGCAGCCCGATTCCGTGGGCTGCGGTGCCTCTCGTCGTGTACTTCGATGCCGATTCGTCTTCGTGTTCGACGATCGTGACATCGCCGGCCTCCACCTCGAGGCTGCTCGGCGGACCCCTGTGAGTCTCAACGGTTTCCGGCCCCCCGTACTTGGACCAGGTGTGGGTTCGCGCCGAAGAGACCGGATCATCCAACTTCCCGGAGTCGCTCCCCGGGTTGATTTCCTTGTCTGGACGTGGCACAGGTCCCCTCCTGTTGCCTCTATGACATCATCATAATCCAGAACATCCTTCGAGGGAAATGCCAAGATTCGCTCACGACTACTGTTCATTCCATGAAGCTCTTGATTCGAGCGGCGGACAACGCCGCCATCATCTGGTTCACGTTCGAATCGATCGACGGCCTGACCTTTGGCGGGGACTGGGTGGCTCTGCTCCTGGTCGTTGTGCTTCTCGGCTTCGCCAACGCATTCGTCCGCCCGATTCTGAAACTGCTTGCTCTCCCCGTCCGAATCGTCACCCTTGGCGTCGCAACACTGGCCATCAACGTCTTCGTGGTCGTCGGCGTGCTGTGGCTTGCAGAGCAACTCGATCTCGGTGTCGCGAGTGACGGCTGGGTTCCAACACTCCTCGGTGCGCTCATCATCACAGTCCTGAGTTCGATCGTCTCGGCGATCATCAAGGACTGACCCTTGTCCCGACGCAAGTATTCGGCTCCTCTCGCTGGCGTGATAACAGGTATTGGCTTCGCAGCGAAGTCCCTCGAGCCAAGCCTCATGCCGAGGTCTGCGATCGACCAAGGTCTCATCATGGCTGGGAGCTTTGGAACCGGGTACATGGTCGGCTCAACTGCCGCTCGAGTCATCGGAGTGATCCCAGTGCTCGGTGGAACCGCCGCATTGCGCATTGCCGGTGTGATCGCCGCCGGCGCCCGTTCCGCACAGGTCTTTCGATTGCGAGACGGTGAGCACGATGCACCCACGAATGAGGCATCGATCTGGACTGAGGCCGGTGCCGAGGTCCTGGTCGCCGTCGGCGTCGCCGGAACTGCATCCGGGGGCGGAGGACCAACCGTTGGAGCAGTTGGCGGAATCGCGGTGGCAGCATCCACAGCTTCGGACGTGCGGACGGCTCTTGCGCTACGCGACGACCATGTGGACCCGATGTACCTCGCTACGGCGGCTGGGGTCGCACTTGGAGCGGTCTCGGCGGTTGCAGGACTTCTGGCATCGATACTGGTCTCCGGAACTCTGGCCAGAAGAGCGACCGGCGCTACGGGGCTGGCAGGTGAGCTTTTGCGCTCGGGTGTATCCCTCGGCGTAGCAAGTGCTCTCGGATTCGGGGCCAAGGTTGCACTGACTCGCGTCATCGCCTCGATCGCAGCGAGCAACCAAGCGGTCGAGATCGCCTACTCGAACGCACCGGAGGCACCTGAGGTCAGTGGAGGGGAGCAGAGCCTCGTCCCCTTTGACTCGCTCGGGCTCCAGGGCAGGCGGCTCGTTTCGGTCGTCACACCTGCCGCGACCATCGAAGACGTTATGGCCCAATCCGCACGCAATGATCCTGTCAGAGTATTCGTGGGTGTCGAATCCGGATCTTCGATCGAAGAACGCGTCGAACTCGCGATGCGGGAACTGCGGCGGGCCGGTGGGTTCGAACGGTCAACGATCATCGCCGCTTCGCCCGCTGGTACTGGATACGTCAATTACATCACCGTCGAAGCGGCTGAGCTCATGGCCTACGGTGACATCGCAACGGTTGCCATCGCGTACGGCAGTCTCCCTTCGATGCTCTCGACGAGCAAAGTCAAGGAAGCTTCGGCGCTCTACGGGGCATTGGTTGCAAGGCTCAGGACTGAGATCGATGAATTGGACACGGATATCTCGCTCCTTGCCTATGGCGAGAGCCTCGGTGCCCAGACAAGTCAGAACGGAATTGAATCCATTGCCGAAGGAGCCGAATTCCCGCTCGATGGTGCGCTGTGGGTTGGCACTCCGCACGGGACTGCCCTCTTCACCCGGATGACAAAACAGGACGGTTTCCCCGTCTTCGACACACCTGCCCAGCTCAGGGACCACATCGCGGACGGTAACCCGGTACCACAGGCGACCTTTCTGAACCACGACAATGATCCGGTGGCGAGGTTTGCTCCGTCGATGTTCTACGAGATGCCGGATTGGCTCGCGGTGGCGAACCGTGGAAGGGGAATGAATCCGCACCAACGATGGCTCCCTGGTATTGCATTCTGGCAAGGCCTCATCGACACAAAGAACGCCGCAACCGTTGTCCCTGGCGAATTCAACTCCACGGGCCACGACTACAGGGCTGATCTCGCATCATTCATTCGAATCGCATACGGATTCAGCGACGTCACTGATGACCAGATGGCGAGAATCGAGCAGAAGCTCCGTGAGTCCGAGGTCGAACGAGCAGCGAACATCGCCCTCGGCACGGTTCAGAGCGCTTGAGCGACCGCCTCGACAACCTCAGCCCGGTCCAGGTGCACCTGTTCATACACTTCGGCAATCGATGAAGACCCGGCCATGGACCTGACGGCACCGATCAGAAGCACCACTCGTTCGACCAAGGCAATGAGGGCAAAGAGATAGAACGGCAGCAGGATGATCATTGCTGCAAGCATCTCGACACCGAGGTCAGACCATATCCTCCATGCCCAGAAACTCCACGTGCCAAGGAACGCGAAGATCGCACCGATCGGTTTGATCGTCGACATCATTGCGTCTGCAACCTTGAGCCTTCCTATCAGCCACACGATCACCATGGGGATGGCGTTGACGATCAACCCGACGATCGCAAACGGGAGAAGCAGCAGCCCGACCACGAGGTCCTTGGCGATGTTCCACAAGAAGGCTCGCTTGCTTCCCAATCCCGAAACGAACATCTCATCGTCATACCCAAGAGCGTCAAGATCGGACTGGTATCGGTCCATCTTGTCCACAACTTCCTGACTGCGTTCACGCGGCGCCTCAGCGATCAGCCTGGCAAGGACCTCTCTGTCACCATGGCCGATTTCCGGGTCGGAACCGTCCTGTGGTCTCAGCGCTACCGCTGAAGCTGCGGAAAGGTTCTTGGCTGTGATCCAGTCCTCGAAGTCCGGGGCCGCCCAACGCAGGCGCTCCTCCATTTCGGATGTGAGGGCAACAACAGCAGCTCGGTTCGAGGCGTCCTGTGGCTCGTCCTCCGGAATGTTGTTCTGCACCCACACGTCGAGATCGATCGGGTAGCCGATGTCTATGAACACCTCGGACCTCAGGGCTGCCTTGTTCTGATAATGGATTCCCGCACTGACCAGAGTGATTCCCTCCACACCGGCCGCTCTTGCCCCCAGCGCGATGCGTGCAGAACCCGTCTTGACGCGTGCGATCCGTGGATCATCGACAGTGATGCCTTCGGGAAAGATCGTGACCAGATCCTCTTCACCGAGCGCGTCGTAGGTTGAGCGAAACATCTGATCGTTCGAGGACGGTCCCCCATCGTCGCTCTTGTGAACGGGGATGGCACCGACCGAGTTCAGGATGTTGCGGACCACGGGGAATTTCCAGATCACGTCCCTTGCGATGAACCGTGGTACTCGGTCCATTGCGCGGATCAACAGAAGCGGGTCTGCGAAACCCCCAAAGTGGCTGGCGTTCGCAAGCTGCGGACCCTCCGAAGTGAGGCCGTGCGGTTGCCGTACCTCGACACGGTGATACAGCAACGCCACGGCCCACGATACGAGCTTCTTGATGATTCGTTCTCTGCGGCTCGCAACGCTTTGTTCATCTGCGCTCTGTGTTCTGTGCACCAGCTGTCACCGAAAGAGTCGTTGAGGAAGAGCCACGGCACCATCATAAGTCACCCACGGGCTGCCGCGCGTCCTCGCTTCGGGGCGACGAGGCTCGAGCGTCGCTCCTGGATCAGCCTTCAGCTGCTCAGTGCTTCTCTCGCAAGATCGTGTACGGCATGGCCGAAGGCAACCAACTCGGCGTGCTCGACGCCCGCTGAATCGAGAACGGCACCCTGCCATCCATCGAGATGCCAGCTCGCACCGTCGAGGACAGGCGTCTCGCCCCACGCGTCCTGGAACGGCCATGGGTTTGCATAGATGTATCCGTCGCCTGCCGGATACCAACCGACGGCGATCTGTGCCGAAGCCTCGCTCTCCCCGTGCGATACGCGTATTGGTGAGAACCACTCCGTCGCGATGTCGAAGCCGTGAGGCCAAAGGTGAGGTCCTGTGACTTCTCCAGGGACAGACTCGTTCATCTCGCGGAATGCGTCTGCCACGAATACTGCGGCCGCAAGGAACGCTCCTGCATGGTCGGACACATAGGTTCCTGCCTCCGTGTCAGCAAATCTCTCCTTGTCCGCATCGATCACTGACCCGTGACGGGCCGCAAACGCCAACACCGCTTCACCGATGGCAGCCGGCGCAGGGCCGGCCCGTAGATCGATACGTTCTGTGTCGTCTCCCGCTTCGATAACGACTTCGTGGCTCACGAGGTCGATCATCGCAACGAGATCAGAGCCGTCAGCAAGGGGTGTCGGCGCAGTCTTCAAGCCGAGTGGAGCGATTCCCATGGCGACATGGGTCCAGCGGTCATCCGCGACTCCGGCGGCACGGGGGATCGCTGTAAGCGCTTGGCTGTATGCCTGCAATGTCGTTCGCGTGGCTTCCCAATCATCGGGGAGTTGCGGCATGTTCATGGAGATCCTTCCTCGGGTACGTCGTGTACAACACGGGGACAGTCGTTCAATTCCGAGAGGGAGGCCACAGAGCACGGGGCGGATGGCAACTCAGGTGTCGCTTGTCGTCTTTGCATCGTCCCCGGTCTCCTGCTTCCTGTCCCCCGTCTGCAAATACTCGCTGAGATCGGGCTCCTTGTCGAGGGATCGCATCACATTGAGACCGATCCACAGGATGAACCCGACCGAGAACCCAAAGCCGAGAACCGGGAAGGCGATGATCGAGAAGTTGTAGTTCCGTGGCTGGATGTCGAGTGTGATCCCGCCCGAAGGGTGGAGACTGCAGCTGAAGAATCCGCCATACGCAGGCTGAAGTTCAAACCGCCTAACGGTGTTCGGCGGAACAAACCAGGCGCCGAGCGTGTGGGCGACGTCGTCCCGATTGTCGAGCACCAGAGTGTCGTCGGCATAGAACGACCAGGTCGGGGGGACCTTGAGCGGGTTCTCTCCCTGCTCGATCAGATCCCACGACCCCGGGGGTATGTCGAGCACATGGACTGTCGGCTCACGCGATCCGCTCGTGTATATGAGCAACGCAATCGAGGACAGCACGAACATGACGGTCGTCGAAACTGCGATAAGGAGGACCAGTTCGATCCACTTCCGACGGCTGCTGTAGGTCTTGTCATCCCTATCGGGGTCGGTCATCTAGAAAAGATACAGCGTCGGATAGATGACCAACCACGCGAGATCAACGAAGTGCCAGTACTTGACGACGCCCTCGACACCCCAGTAGTCCTCGGATCCGAAATGGCCCTTAATGCCAAGGAACAGCACGAAACCGAGCGCGGCGAGGCCCGTCACGACGTGGAAAGCATGCAAACCGATCAGCATGAAGTAGGACGAGCCATATGGCGTGCCCGGTGGGTAGAGATGAATCGCTTCTCCAAGCTCGATCACAACGCCACCGAGGAATATGAGCCCCATCGCGATCGTGGCGACGGTGAAGATGATGAAGTTACGCCTGTGACTGAACCGGATCGATGTCTCGGCGAGGTACGCACTCACAGAAGAGAGAAGGAGAACGACCGTGAGCAGCAATGCAAGGGACTGATTCAGTTCCTCAGGCCGGAAAGTACCCGTCGAGTAGTACCTGGCCGCCAGAAAGGCGCCGAACAGGAACGTCTCCGAAACGAGGAACAGCCACAACCCGATGCGGTTGGCCCTCGGCTGGAACGACAGATCCTGCTGGTACTCGGTGTGAATGGTTTCGGTGGTCATCAGTGCCCACCCTCCTCGAACACCGCTTTGACGTGCATGAATGTGTCGAGAATGATCCAACCCTTCACGATCACGAAAGGAATCAGCGCCAGAAGTGGATCGTCGAGACCGATGGCTACAAAGAAC
>QMQC01000112.1 GCA_003648875.1 Actinomycetota bacterium | reverse complement strand
TCGCTGCGGCCATGATGGGTGCAATGTCGACACCGGTGGCCTCCACGATGTACTCATACAACCTCGCCACAGACGTCTCGATGCCTGTGCCGATGTTGAGATACCTCGATCCACCGATGCGGGATGCCCGCACAAGTGCGTCGGCGACATCTTCGACGTAGACGAAATCCCTGGTTTGGTTGCCATCACCGAAGATCGTTGGTGTCCTGCCTCCAATGAGATCACCGATGAAGATGGCGACGACACCGGCCTCACCGTGGGGGTCCTGTCTCGGTCCGTAGACATTCGCAAATCCCAGGGACACATAGTCGAGGTCGTATGTGTCCTTGTAGTACCGGAAGTATTCCTCGACGACGTACTTGGAGACACCATACGGCGACGCAGGTGAGCGCTCTTGAGATTCAGGCGTCGGGATGTTGAATGTGTCACCGAACGTCGCGCCACCCGAACTCGAGAACACGAATCGCTCAGCGTTGCCGTGGCGGGCAGCCTCGAGCATGTTGATGGTTCCCAGGATGTTGATTCTCGCATCGTGGACGGGGTCGGCGATGGAATGGCGCACGTCGATCTGCGCAGCGAGGTGGAAGACGTTGTCCGGTTGGAAGGGCCGCACAAGGTCGACGACTTCAGAGGAGGCCACATCGATCTGGTGCAGAACCACCGATCCGCGGCGTCTCGCGTCCTTGAGGTTTGCGAGTGAACCTGAGCTCAAATCGTCGATCACGAATACCTCGTGACCATCATCAACCAGACGATCAACGAGGGTCGATCCTATGAATCCCGCTCCTCCGGACACTACTGATTTCGGCATATCACACCCTCGGTGGAAGCTCGGCAGCGAAGAATGCGATGAGACGATCCACGGTATCGGTGGCCGTGTCCTCGTCGAAGCCTTCAGCCCCATCGTCCCAGAAGCCTTCACCCGCGACGGCGTGGATCACGAATGAGGTCTGGGGCAACGCCTCCTTGGCCTCAAGGGAAGAATCGACGTCGACAGAGCCATCGCCGCGAGACCCGATCCACAGGGCAGGAATCTGAGCTACAGAGAGTTCGTCGACGATGTGGCCATCAAGCGTTGCCGAAACCGAGGCGATACCTGTGACCCTTCCGTCCCCGATCGCAAGGCTTGAAGCATCGACCACCCCTGGGCCGAAGGCCAGCACACCGAATCCAAACTGCGCATTGGACCATTCGCCCGAGGGGTCGGTGATGAATCGTGCGACGCGCACCGCCATGAGAGCGTTCGATTCGTGGTTCTCGGTCATGTCGGGCGCGAGCGCGGCGATGCCATGACGAGCAAGGATTCGACAGATGTTCTTGACCGATGACAGCGGCAGCGGTTGTGGTCCGAAAACGAGAACGGTCGGCCACTCTCCCTGACCATCCGGTCGCGCCAGGTACCCGCTGAGGGTCCGGGGACCCGCAGGGATGCTGGTCGACCCGTAGATGATCTCGATGGTGCCTTCACCTGTCTGTACGGCCACGCGTCCCTCTCCCCGGTCTTGATGTGAGACTAACGCCGGACACGGGTGTGCACCTCACCGGCTCGCAACTCGATTTGCTCCCCGTCGCGCTCAACAACGAGTGCACCGTCGTTCGCAATTCCAACGGCACGACCAAGCCCATCGCCCCATATGACGTAATGGTCGAGTGTCACTGACGCAGATTCGTACTCGGCACGAGGCCATCCTCCACTCCCTCTCCCAAGATGACCGATCAGGACGTCCACCCAGGTTTCTGCAAGTCTCACCGCAACACTTGCACCCGGATCCTCAGTCAACAATGCAGCCGCTCCCTCAATCGGGTTCTTCCACAAGAGGTTGATCCCACATCCAACGATGACCGTGTCGCCACTGGCTTCGACCAGTAACCCTCCGATCTTGCCTCCCTCGATCATGAGATCGTTCGGCCAGCGAAGACCCAGCTCGATGTCGAGCAGTTCCTGCACGGCTTCACGTATCGCGACGGCCGCGACAAGCGGGATCAGTGTCCGATCGGACAGATCCCAGCCTGATACGAATGCGTATGACGCGAACATGCCCCGATCCGGTTGGGCCCAATCCCGTCCCTGTCTGCCACGGCCGGCAGTCTGTTCGTCGGCAACGACGAGGACCGAAGTTCCGGTTGCATCAAGACGCAAACGCGCCTCGTCTTGTGTGCTCTCCGCGCAATCGATGTGCACGATGTCGTATTGTGTAGCCATATCACAGTCTTGTGGGTCGAACCAGTGCTCAATCACTGGCGAGCCTACCGGGAGGACCGGTGAGTACAGAAGAAAGCATTGAGAAGCTACGCGAACTTCGCGAACGCTCTTTGGCGCCTGACAACAAGCGCGCCATCGAACGTCAGCATGACGCGGGCAAACTCACCGCGAGGGAGCGCATCGAACTGCTCCTCGACAAGGGATCCTTCCAGGAGATGGACCCCTTCGTCCAGCATCGGGCGACCGGATTCGGCGTAGAGGACAAGCGACCATTCGGTGACGCTGTCGTGACGGGATGGGGAACTGTCGACGGACGCAACATATTCATCTTTGCCGAGGACTTCACCCGATTCGGTGGATCCCTCGGAGAGGCTGTGGCGGACAAGATCTGCAAGGTCATGGACCTCGCCATGGACACAGGAACCCCGATCATCGGCCTGAAGGACTCCGGCGGTGCGCGGATCCAGGAAGGAGTTGTGGCCCTCCATGGGTACGGTCGGATCTTCGAGCGCAATGTCCAGGCCTCCGGGGTGATTCCGCAGATCTCCGTGATCATGGGGCCATGTGCCGGCGGAGCCGTGTACTCGCCTGTGCTCACCGATTTCATCTACCAGGTCGAAGGCACATCCCACCTGTTCATCACCGGCCCTGATGTCATCAAGGCGGTAACAGGTGAAGAGGTCTCGATGGAGGATCTCGGTGGCGCGCACGCCCACTCATCGAAGTCTGGTGTCACACACTTCGTTGCAGAGGATGATCGCGAGGCGCTGGAAGAGATCAGGTACCTCCTTTCGTTCCTACCGCAGAACAACATGGAGGTACCACCGTTCTTCACCCCTATGGATGCCTCTGACCGCATGGATGAGGCGCTCACAACCGTCATTCCCGACTCGCCGAACCAGCCATATGACGTCATCGAGGTCATCGAGAACGTCGTCGACGACGGCGAGTTCTACGAAGTGCACGCACACTGGGCCGGCAACATCGTGGTCGGCTTCGCTCGCCTCGACGGCTACAGCGTTGGGATCGTGGCGAACCAGCCCGCGGTCCTCGCAGGCACGCTTGACATCGAGGCTTCGACGAAGGCTGCCCGATTCGTTCGATTCTGCGATGCGTTCAATGTCTCTCTCGTCACGTTCGTCGACGTTCCCGGATTCCTGCCCGGCGTCGACCAGGAGCACGACGGCATCATTCGCCACGGGGCGAAGCTGCTCTATGCGTTCTCCGAGGCGACGGTTCCACGGATCACCGTGATCATGCGCAAGGCGTATGGAGGTGCTTTCCTCGTCATGAACTCACGAGCTGTTCGTGCAGACGTCGTGTTTGCATGGCCGACCGCGGAGATCGCCGTTATGGGTGCCCAGGGTGCAGTCAACGTGATCCACCGGAGGGAACTCGCCGCGGCGGACGATGCCGAGGTCGCAAGAGCCAAACTCGTTGCGGACTACGAAGAAAAGTTCAACAACCCGTACATCGCCGCGGAGAACGGCCTCGTCGACGATGTGATCGAACCACGAGAGACCCGTCCACGCCTCATCCGAGCGCTCAACATGCTGCGCGACAAGCGCGAGACCCTGCCGACAAAGAAGCACGGCAACATCCCCCTTTAGTCGCGTACCCAGGGTTCAAGTCCACATAGTTGTGGAATCCAGCCCGCGGAACACGGGGATCCGTCGCACGGGACCGTAACGAAGTCAACGGCCGAAAGGTCGTATTCCCGAGGCCGAAACCCGTTTCGGCCTCATGCAATAACCCCTCCTAGGATGCACACCGTGGAATCCATCCTCATCGCTAACCGAGGCGAGATCGCCGTTCGTGTCATCCGTGCTGCTCGAGACCTCGGGATACGGACCATTGCGATCTATTCGGAACTTGATCGTGACGCCGTCCATACCGCCATGGCTGACGAAGCTTGGAACGTTGGCACCGCGCCCGCGGCAGACTCATACCTCAACATCGAACGCATTCTCGAGGTCGCTCACGAAGCCGAGACAACTGCGATCCACCCCGGATACGGGTTCCTGGCCGAGAACGCGGAGTTCGCACAGGCTGTCATGGACGCTGGACATATCTGGATCGGACCGCCGCCCAGCGCCATCAGGATGATGGGTGACAAGATCGAGTCACGTCTCGCGGCCGAGTCAGCGGGTGTACGCGGGGTGCCAGGCATCAACGAGCAACTCACTTCTGTTGACCAAGTGGTGGCTTTTGCAGAAGAGCACGGGTTCCCCGTTGCCATCAAGGCGTCAGCAGGTGGCGGGGGTCGCGGTTTGAAGGTTGCTCGTGACGGTGTTGGCCTCGCCGAGGCATTCGAGTCGGCAGGCAGAGAGGCAGAAGCCTGGTTCGGAAACCCCTCCGTCTACGTCGAGAAGTACCTCGAGAGCGCAAGACACATCGAGACGCAGGTGATGTTCGACATGCACGGCAACGGCGTGTTCCTCGGTGAACGCGACTGCTCACTCCAGCGAAGGCACCAGAAGCTCGTGGAGGAATGCCCCGCTCCCGGCCTCACCCCCGATGAACGAGCACATGTGGGTGAACTCGCCCTCGCCCTCGGCCACGCCGCCGGTTACCAGTCGGCAGGGACCGTTGAGTTCCTGTATTCGAACGGGGAGTTCTACTTCCTAGAGATGAACACGCGCATCCAGGTCGAGCACACGGTGACGGAGGAAGTCTTCGGAGTCGATCTTGTGACCGAACAGATCCGCATCGCAAACGGCGAAGAGCTGTCGACTACAACAACACCCGAACCGATCGGCCACGCGATCGAATTCAGGATCAACGCGGAGGACCCTTCCCAGGGCTTCATCCCGAACCCCGGCACCCTCGTTCGCTACAAGGAACCGGGCGGTCCCGGGATAAGAGTCGACTCCGGAGTTGTCCAGGGATCAGAGATCAGCCAGTACTACGACAACATGATCGCAAAGCTCATCGTCACCGGTCGTGATCGCGACGAGGTCATCCAACGAGCCAAGAGAGCGCTCGTCGAATACGAGATCGTTGGCGTCGACACAACAATCCCTGCGCACCTCCTGATCCTCGAGAACGAAGAATTCTTGGAAGGACGGGTCTCAACTCGTCTCGTCGAGGACGAGATGGACTTCTCACACGTCGATCGGTCAACGGCGCCAACCCTCCCTGAGGAGGAGGAACTCGCCGAACGTAACCTCACCGTCGAGGTCGGCGGGCGCCGTTTCACCGTCAGGTATTGGGCAAAGGTGATGACGGCACCCGGTTCCGGAAAGCGCATCGCACCGCGACGCAAGGCACCGAAGCTCTCCAAACAGGCCGGATCCTCAGCAGGCGAAGGGGTCGTTTCCGCGCCGATGCAGGGGACGATCGTCAAGATCCACAAGAAAGCTGGCGAGTCGGTCGATGCCGGCGAACCTGTCTGTGTTCTCGAGGCCATGAAGATGGAGAACGAGATCAAAGCCGAGATCTCCGGAGAGATCATCGAGCTCAAGGTTCAGGTCGGAGACACCGTTTCAGCAGGATCACCGTTGATGGTCATCAGATAACAAAAGCCAGAAATCGGATGCCAGACATCAGTGGCTGGGGCGGTAGCGGCCGAAGACGGGAACCAGGGTTCGAGTGATGTCACCGACGGTTGCACCTTGCTCAAGCGCCGTCTTCATGGGGTACAACACGTTGTCTGATCCCTGTGCGGCGTCGGACAGATCTGCAAGGGCGGCTGCAACAGACGCATCGTCGCGGCGCTCCCTGCGGTCTTCGAGTGCCCGCCGCTGAGACGGCTCGAGTCCTTGATCGATGCTCAGGAGGTCCGGATCGACTTCGACTGTCTCGACAAACCGGTTTACGCCGATGAGAGCGGTCTCGCCTGCATCGAGTGACCTGGCATGGCTGTACGCGGCCTCCTCGATCTCGCGCTGTTGGAAACCTTCTTCGATCGCCATCGGCGCACCCCCGAACTCATCGATGCGCGCTATCAGGTCCATCGCATCAGCCTCAATGCGATCGGTGAGCGACTCGACGTAGTAACTCCCTGCGAGCGGATCTACGACTCCCGGAACGCCCGTTTCAAATCCGAGGATCTGTTGTGTCCGGAGCGCAAGCATCGCCGACTCGTTGGTCGGAAGACCAAGAGCCTCGTCAAAGCTGTTCGTGTGCAGCGACTGGGTCCCGCCGAGCACGGCTGCAAGCCCCTGGTACGCAGTGCGCACGACATTGTTGAGCGGCTGCTGCGCCGTGAGCGTCGAACCGGCAGTCTGGGTGTGAAAGCGCATCCTCC
>QMQC01000111.1 GCA_003648875.1 Actinomycetota bacterium | reverse complement strand
CGGCATGTACTACCTGTCTGCGATCAAGGATGGAGCCGCAGGCGAAGGTCGCGCGTTCTCGTCCGTTGACGAAGCGGTCATGGCGTATGAGGCCGGAGATATCGAACTTCACGCCCGCATCAAGGTACGTGTCGGTTGGCTCGCGGGTGAGTCAGAGCTCCACGCAAGACTCAAGCCGATGCTCAAGGAACTCATCGATGATCAACCTGTCTCCACAGACGGCCTCACTGAGACCACTGTTGGGCGGGCGATCCTGAACGGCTCGTTCCCGCCGGGGTTCCCGTACATCAACGCGGTGCTCATCAAGTCGGACGTACGGACCCTCGTCGAAGAGGTCATACACACCTACGACAAACCAGACGTTGCCAACACACTCGACAACATCAAGGACCTGGGCTTCCGATTCGCGACGAAGGCCGGTCTCACGATCGGTCTACAAGATGTCAAGACGCCACCTGAGAAGAAGCAGATCCTGGCTGCATTCGAGGAGAAGGCTGCGAAGATCGAGAGCCTGTACCAGAAGGGTGTCATCACGGACGACGAGCGTCGTTCCGAGCTGATCGAAATCTGGACCGTCGCAACCGACGAGGTGAAGGAGGCCATGCAGGAGACACTGCAGGAGGATCCGTTCAACCCGATGGACATGATGGTTCGGTCGGGAGCACGCGGGAACATCATGCAGCTGCGCCAGATTGCGGGCATGCGTGGATTGGTCGCCAACCCGAAAGGCGACATCATCCCGCAGCCGATCAAGGCGAACTTCCGCGAGGGTCTCTCCGTGCTCGAATACTTCATCTCGACGCACGGCGCAAGGAAGGGTCTTGCTGACACTGCCCTGCGTACCGCCGACTCCGGCTACCTGACGCGACGTCTGGTCGATGTCAGCCAGGAAATCATCATTCATGATGAGGAATCGGACGACCCCGGCCTTCTGATCACCATCCGTGAGAACGGTGATCCGATTCGTAGTCTCAGGAACAAGATCATCGGACGTGTGCTCGCGGAGGACGTCAAGATCGGACGGTCACTTGCCGAGCTGCCCGACGGTCGGAAGCTTCGCTCCGGCTTCGTGCTCGACCGCGAAGCGGTCAACGGAATCCAAGAAGTCGAGGACGTCGAAGAGATCAGGGTTCGCTCGCCGTTGACGGACGAGAGCAAGTACGGCATTTCGCAGATGTCCTATGGCATTGACCTCGCAACGGCAGTCATGGTTGAGCCCGGTACGGCTGTCGGCATCATGGCCGCACAGTCCATCGGTGAGCCCGGGACCCAGTTGACCATGCGAACCTTCCACACCGGTGGCATCGCTGGCGAGGACATCACACACGGTCTTCCCCGCGTTACAGAGCTTTTTGAGGCTCGTAGACCCAAAGGTGTTGCGCTTCTCGCTGAAGCGGGCGGCGTAGTGAAGATTGAGAAGGACGGAGACACCGGACAGCGGTCGCTCGTGATCGTCGATGGTGATGAAGAAGTCGTTTCGTACGATCTGTCTGCTCGTGCACGCCTCCGCGTGTCAGAGGGCGACATCATCGAGCCAGGTTCCCAGCTGACCGAAGGTCCGCTCGACCCGAAGGACGTACTCGCTATTCAGGGCGTTCGGGCATGCCAGCGCTATCTGGTTGATCAGGTGCAAGAGGTGTACCGCTCCCAGGGGGTCGACATCCACGACAAGCACATCGAGCTGATCGTACGCCAGATGCTTCGCAGAGTTCGCATCGCGAACCCTGGCGATGGCACATGGCTGCCGGCGGAGCTTGTCGACGGTCAGGTGTTCCGTGACACCAACCGAGAGCTCGTAGAGGATGGCAAGCAACCAGCTGAGGGTCGTCCGGAACTCATGGGTATCACGAAGGCTTCGCTTGCGACTGACTCGTGGCTGTCCGCTGCATCCTTCCAGGAGACGACTCGGGTGCTCACTGAGGCTTCCCTCAACTCGAAATCGGACTACATGCGCGGTCTGAAGGAGAATGTGATCATCGGCCAGCTGATCCCGGCGGGTACCGGTTCAACCGCATACCAGTCGATCGAGCCGATGTTGCCAGACGCAGAGGTGCCGACAGCAGCGGGTCTCTTCGGAGACGTCGATGTTGAGTCTGCGGACGATTCGCTTCCGGCGGATCCTGCGGAGTGGCTTGCGTCCCTTGGTGCAGCTTCCCCGGCAAAACCATCGGGAGACGGCGACTCGGACGAGTAGTCTCAACCAATCAGCGGGAAGAGGCGCCGAACGGCGTCTCTTCTTGTGTGAGAGGAACCCAGGGTTCCAGTCCACGTTCTTGTGTACCCCAGCCCACAGATCGGGAGCTGTGAACTGTGAACTGTGAGCCTGCTCTGGCTACCGTCTCGGCATGCTGAGATTTCCGCTCTTTGGAATTCCCGTCGGCGTTCACGTGACTTTTCTGTTCGTTGCGCTTCTTGGCGCGACTGCATACTCAGGTATCGACATCGCCATATGGACCGCAGCGGCATTTGTGTCGATCCTGCTCCACGAGATGGGCCATGCCCTCACCGCTCGAACCTTCGGTGCGCAAGGCATCGCTGTCACGCTCTATGGACTCGGTGGTGTCACGACCTACAGCCACAGCTCGACGCTGAGTCATGGCCGGTCCTTCCTCATCTCAGCTGCAGGATCCGCGACGGGGATCCTTGCGGGGGGAGCAGTGCTCCTTGTGGGTCGCAGCGGCGCATTCTCCGGCGTGTCACACGAGATGGAGGTCTTCCTCAACTCGTTCATCTTCACCGCACTCGTGTGGGGCGTGCTCAACTGGGTGCCGATCGTTCCGCTCGATGGCGGTCACATGGTCCAGCACCTGGCATCGATGGTGAACGAGGACAAGGCGCCCCTGATCAGCCAGGTGATCACGTGGATCAGCGTTGCCATCGTCGTGCCGATCGCCATTGCAAACGGATTCACATTCGCCGCGATCATCGTCGTCGTGTTCGCCTTGAGCGGGCTGCGCGAGTATCGGGCGACGGTCGCCCGTCGGGAAGCCGCCAGGAGACCGCCTGAAGGCCCGGAACCAGCCCCTCCAGCCGCCCCAACCCCGCAGCAACCCCCACCCGAGTTTCCGATCTAGGAAGTTTCCAGTTCACAGTCTGAAACTGCAGAGAGCGGAAGGCGGAGAGCGGAAAGCTGGAGCCGTACCTGCTAGGGTTCGATTCTCAACTAGGTGGCGGCTGGCCAGGTGGCCATTTTGTCTTGCGCGTTAGAACCGCAGGTCCGTATACTCCTGTCTGGTTATCCCAAGCCGAGTCCGCCGGTACCCTGAGGCATTCCAGATCGCTTGATCTGAGATGCTGTTGTACCGGGAGAGGCTCATCCAAGGGGTCGGTCCTGTTGCGTAATTCGCATCGGGCCGATTTTTCGTTCGTCAGAACTCCGATACCCGAGTGCCGGGTCGGTGTGCGCCGAAGAGAGAGACATCAAGAAAAGTGCCAACCGTACAGCAGCTGGTCCGCCGGGGCCGGAAGCCAAAGCCGAAGAAGCAGAGGACCGTCGGTCTAGCCGGCTCTCCCCAAAGACGTGGCGTATGTACACGTGTCTACACCGTTACCCCGAAGAAGCCGAACTCGGCGCTTCGCAAGGTCGCACGTATCCGCCTGTCGTCAGGTGCAGAGATCACCGCGTACATCCCCGGTGAAGGCCACAACCTTCAGGAGCACTCGATCGTTCTCGTTCGCGGTGGCCGTGTGAAAGACCTTCCCGGCGTTCGATACAAGGTCATCCGTGGGGCGCTCGACGCTGCCGGCGTCGACGGTCGCAAGCAGGCCCGTTCCCGCTATGGCACGAAGAAGGAATCGTAATGCGCAGAGCACCGTCTGAAGTACGCAAGATCGATCCGGACCCGATCTATCAGTCGATTCTGGTCAGCCAGATCATCAACAAGATCCTCTTGAAGGGGAAGAAGGGCGCTGCGCGTCGCATCGTCTACACGGCAATGGACACTGTCGAGCAGCGCACAGGATCTGATCCGCTTCCCATCCTCAAGCGGGCCGTTGACAACGTGCGTCCGACCCTTGAGGTTCGGTCCCGCCGTGTTGGCGGCTCAACGTACCAGGTTCCCGTCGAGGTTCGTCCTCGTCGCGCACAAACACTGGCCGTTCGCTGGCTGGTCGACTTTGCTCGCAAGCGTCGTGAATCCACGATGTCTGATCGGCTTGCAAACGAGATCCTCGATGCGGCAAACCGTACCGGTGCTGCCGTGAAGCGCCGTGAGGATGTCCACAAGATGGCGGAGTCCAACAAGGCTTTCGCCCACTATCGCTGGTAAGAGAACATGGCACGCACCATCCCACTGGAGACCGTTCGGAACATCGGAATCATGGCTCACATCGACGCGGGCAAGACGACGACTACTGAGCGGGTCCTCTACTACACCGGTCGGACATACAAGATCGGTGAAGTTCATGAGGGCGCTGCCGTCATGGACTGGATGGAGCAAGAGCAAGAGCGCGGCATCACGATCACGTCGGCTGCAACAACCTGTCAGTGGGCAGACCACACCATCAACATCATCGACACACCCGGCCACGTCGACTTCACCGTTGAAGTCGAGCGGTCCTTGAGGGTGCTCGACGGTGCCGTCGCAGTCTTCGACGCCGTATCGGGCGTCGAGCCTCAGTCCGAGACTGTGTGGCGCCAAGCTGACAAATACGGAGTTCCCCGAATCTGTTTCATCAACAAGATGGATCGCGTCGGTGCGGACTTCTTCGCCTCGACCCAGTCGATCATCGATCGACTCGGCGGAAATCCTGTAGTCATCCAGATCCCGATCGGATCCGAAGCCGAGTTCAGGGGTGTCATCGATCTTGTTGAAATGAACGCGATCGTCTGGCAGGACGATGAAGATGAAGGCGCGGAGTTCGAGGTGACCGACATTCCGGCCGAACTCGTCGACCAGGCGAGCGAGTGGCGGCACAAGATGCTCGACGTCGTTGCGTCTGAGGACGAAGAGCTCATGGAGAAGTATCTCACGGAGGACGATGTCACTCCCGATGAGATTCGCTCAGTGATCCGCAAGGGTACGATCGCACGCGACTTCGTCCCTGTGGTCCTTGGAACTGCGTTCAAGAACAAGGGCATCCAGCCGCTCCTCGATGCCGTCATCGCATATCTTCCTAGCCCAGCCGACCTGCCGCCGATGGAGGGTTTCAAGCCGGGTCATGAGAACGAGACAATGGAACGAAAGGCATCGGACGACGAGGAGTTCTCAGCCCTGGCGTTCAAGATCATGTCTGACCCGTATGTCGGCAAACTCACCTATTTCCGCGTCTACTCGGGCAGGGCGAACAAGGGTGACACCGTTATCAACACCACGACCGGCAAGAAGGAACGCTTCGGTCGACTTCTGCGAATGCACGCAGCCAAGCAGGAGGACATCGAAGAGATCATGACGGGTGACATCGTTGCCGCTGTCGGCCTCAAGAACACCAAGACTGGTGACACACTCTCAGCGATCAATGCACCGATCCAGCTCGAGTCGATGACCTTTCCCAATCCGGTCATCTCGGTTGCGATCGAGCCAAAGACGAAGTCTGACCAGGACAAACTGGGCGGCGGGCTTGCAAGACTCGCTGAGGAAGACCCGACTTTCAACGTTCACACGGACGACGACACAGGGCAGACGATCATCGCTGGCATGGGTGAACTTCATCTCGAAGTCATCGTTGAACGTCTCTTTCGCGAATTCAAGGTCGAAGCGAACGTCGGTCGCCCACAGGTTGCATACCGCGAGACGATCAAGCGCCCCGTCAACAAGATCGATGCGAAGTTCAAGCGACAGACCGGTGGTTCCGGTATGTATGGTCACGTTGTCATCGACGTCGAGCCCCTTGAGCCAGGTGCCGGGTTTGAGTTCGAGGACAAGGTCAAGGGCGGAAACGTCCCACGTGAATTCATCCCCGCCGTCGAGAAGGGCATGCGCGAGGCGCTGGCGAGCGGAATCCTTGCCGGATACCCGCTCGTCGACATCAAGGCACGACTGATCGATGGTTCGAGTCACAATGTCGACTCCAACGAGATGGCGTTCAAGATCGCAGGGTCGATGGCCATCCAGGAGGCCGCGAAGGCCGCTGGCATCAAGATCCTCGAACCGGTGATGGAACTCGAAGTCGTCACCCCGGATGACTACATGGGTGACGTCATCGGTGATCTCTCAGCGCGTCGCGGCAAGATCGAGTCAATGGATTCCCGTGGCCCTGCTCGAGTGATAAACGCACTCGTGCCGCTCGCCGAGATGTTCGGATATGCGACCGATCTGCGGTCCCGAACCCAGGGTCGTGCCAACTACTCCATGCAATTTCACTCATATCAAGAAGTACCGACCGTGGCTGCTCAGGAAATCGTAGCCAAGGTCAGAGGCGAATAGGAGACCGTCATGGCGAAAGAGAAGTTTGAGCGGTCGAAGCCGCATATGAATATTGGGACGATGGGTCATATTGATCATGGGAAGACGACCTTGACTGCTGCTATTACGAGGGTTTTGGCTGAGCAGAATGAT
>QMQC01000110.1 GCA_003648875.1 Actinomycetota bacterium | reverse complement strand
GCGGCAGAATCGGTCTCAACGCGTTCCCAGTCCTGGCCGTTGGTCGAGATCCACACCGCAACGACAACCTCACCTACGCCGTCTTCAGCAGTACCGACAGCGATGATCAGACCGTCAGGGTTGACGGCCAACATGCCGATGTAGCCACCCGGTTGAGGCCCGTCCGTCCTTTGGACGGGATCGTCCTGCCATGCCTGTGACCAGTTCACACCATCGGGCGACGTCCATATGGTGGGGCGATTCGAAACGACGTCGCCATCCGACTCCCAAACAAGGCCAGCCGCGACGAATCCGTTATCCGTGGCAACGACGTCCTCCATGGAGCCATTCGACACACCAACTGGGGATCTGTTCCATGAGGTCCCATCAACCGACGACCAGACCGTTGGAAACGGTCCGTCCTCACACGGGAAGCCGATGTCCGGGCAACTCATGCCGACAGCGACCAATCCAGGACCACCCTCGACGATGCCGTAGATCAACACTGTCCCAGTCGTCAACGCAGGGTCGTTCTCGGCGAGCCGTGTCCAGGCAACCCCGTCATCGGACGCGAAGATCACACCGTCCTGGCGGAAGTCAGCGCCGGGATCAAAACCTACAGCGACCAACCCAGACCCGACCGCCTCCATATCAAGGATTCCGACGATAGGTTCCATCACATCCACACCCACCTGCTGCCATGGACCTTCCGTCACCGGTTGAACCAGCGGTGCCGTTGTCGAGGGCACCGTTGGAGGGGAAACAGCAATTGTCGTCGGGGCCTGATCAGAGACAGTCCATTCGCCACCGCTGAAGTACAGGATCGGCAGGCCGACAGCGACCAGTACCAGCACCGCGGCACCGGCGGCCACCAACGTCGGGCGCGTGTACCATCGTGCCCGATCACTGACAACAGGTTGGATCGACGCGTCAGCAGCCAATTCCAATAGCACTCTCTCGCGGAGTCGTGCACTTCCAATCGGGGTTCCTCGCTCGGCCCTGTCGGTGAGAGTGCGATTCAGATCGCTCATACGTTCCCTTCCGCAATCAATGCCGCGGCAAGTCGCTTACGCGCCCTTGACCCGGCCTTCTTGGCCGCCACCTCTGAGCAGCCGAGCATCGAGGCGATCTCGGAGAAGCGATAGCCTTCGATCTCGTGGAGATAGATCGCCGAGCGCTCCCGCGGCGACAGCCGATCCAGCTCGGTCAGATCCGACGGATAGTCAGGTGTCTCACTGGTACTCGCTGACACCGCGTATCGACTCAGCGCCAACCTGCGCCGACCCATCCGGCGATTGTGTCCGCCTGCAACGCTGAGGATCGTCCTGCGCAGATAGGCGGCTGGATGATCCAATTCACTCAGCCTTCGCTTGCGCAGCACCGCCACCAGTGCTTCTTGGAGCAAGTCATCCGGCTCGAGATCGGATGGAGCAACCATCGCAGCGAAGCGACGGAGTATCGGGTAGATCTCATCGACGATCTGCCACTCTTCGGACTCGGTTCTGCTGAGCAGCTCCATTGCCCTCACACTTCGATCGTTTCAACCTAATAGATGGTCGGGACACGACAAAGGTGACAGTGTTTCCTTCCGATACTCAACCACAATTCGGATGCAAGACTCTGGTATCTCGCATCTGTTAGTGTCGAACACATGTTCGATATAACAACAGATGCTCCCGCCTATCTTGAAGGGTTGAATTCCGACCAGCGGCGTGCGGTTCTTCACGGTGACGGGCCTCTGCTTGTCATCGCTGGCGCCGGATCGGGCAAGACCAGGACGCTTGCCTCTCGGGTTGCACACCTCATCGACCGTGGCGTACAGCCAGATCGGATACTTCTCCTCACTTTCACCAGGCGTGCATCCGCCGAGATGCTCAAACGAGCCGGTGCGTCGATCGACGATCGCTCATCGGGGCGCGTGTGGGGTGGGACCTTCCACTCGATCTCGAACCGACTATTGCGCCAGTACGGTAGAGCGGTCGGTCTTGTCGAAGGCTTTACGGTCATCGACCGCGCCGATACCGAGTCCCTGTTCGGGATCCTCCGCACGGAGAACGGGTTTGGCAAGACCAAGACCAGGTTCCCGCGCAAGGAGACGATCGCTTCGATCTACTCGCGGGTCGCCAACGCCCAGACCCCGTTGTCCGAAACACTTGTGCAGCGCTTCCCATGGTGTCAGGACCACATCGAAGAGCTCAAGACTCTGTTCGTCGGCTACACCGCACGCAAGCGTGAGCACAACGTTGTTGACTACGACGACCTGTTGCTCTACTGGCAGGCCCTGCTCCGGTCAGATGCAGGTCAGACTGTCCGAGGGCTCTTCGATCACCTACTCGTTGACGAGTACCAGGACACCAATCTCGTCCAGGCCGACATCCTCCGCTCGATGTGCGGGCTATCCGGGAACCTGACTGTCGTGGGCGACGACGCCCAGTCGATCTACTCCTTCAGGGCTGCACGTGTTGAGAACATTCTCGGCTTCCCAGACGAGTATGAGGAAGCAACAGTTGTCACGCTCGATCAGAACTATCGATCAACGCCCCAGATCCTCGCATCCTCGAATGCGGTGATCGGGGCATCAGACACTGCCTTCGACAAGCAGCTCTGGACCGAGCGACCGGCCGGCCCGATTCCCGGATTGATCACATGCTATGACGAGGCCGCTCAGGCGGACTGGGTGTGTGATCGGGTACTCGAGTTGCGCGAGCAGGGCATTGACCTGCGCGACCAGGCCGTGCTCTTTCGCACAGGTCACCACTCAGGCGGCCTGGAGATCGAACTTGCCAGACGCAACATCCCATTCGTCAAGTTCGGTGGTCTCAAGTTCCTGGAAGCGGCGCACGTGAAGGATCTGCTGTCGTTGCTTCGAATCCTCGACAATCCAAGGGACGAACTGGCATGGAACAGAGTGCTGTTGATGCTCCCCGGTGTCGGTCCCGCCACCGCGGCGAAGATCCTCGCCCACATCGAGGAAGTCGGATCCTCGGCCGGGACGGACGCGCTCGATGCCTTCCTGACCTACGACATTCCGGTGACAACAGAGACCAGAGAAGTGCTCGGCCTGCTCCGCGATGTCCTCACTGACTGCCGTGGTGATGGTCGCAGGGAACCAGGGCCCTCCACACAGATCGACAGACTTGCTGACTTCTGCGGGGAGGTCTTCGATCGGACGTATGACGACCCTAAGGCCCGCCTTGGCGACATCGAGCATCTTGCATCGCTCGCCGCCGACTACTCGAACCGTTCGAGGTTCCTGACCGAGATCACGCTTGACCCCCCCAACAGCACCACCGATCTTGCCGGCGCCCCGCATCTCGATGACGACTATCTCATCCTGTCGACGATCCACTCGGCGAAGGGAGGGGAGTGGAGGTCGGTGACGGTGATCCACGCGGCAGATGGCAACATCCCATCGGACATGGCGCTGAGCGAACCCGGAGGCCTCGAAGAGGAGCGCAGACTGCTGTATGTGGCGTTGACGAGAGCCAAGGACCACCTTGCTGTGACGGTGCCCCAGCGCTTCTACCACCACCGGTACTCGTCGAATGGCAGCCACTCCTATGCCCTTCCAAGCCGATTCTTCGACCCAGCCTTGGAGCAGTTCATTGCGTCAGCGACCGGTGTGTCACAGGCGGTCGCAGATGCCTCATGGGATGGATCCGGTCGCGACACGGTGGGTGATGCGCTGTCTGCCCTCTGGGATTAGAGGGCCAGAATCCGTCTACGGTTCACGGTTCACGGTTCTCGGGATCCATTCGGCGCAGGCCTTGAGTGCGCGTTTGGACGCCGGTTCCCACGGGAGCATGGCAGGCCATACGTGGGGCATCTCCGGTTCGATGATGAGTTCGCATTCGACGCCGTCTCGTTTGGCGTTCTCTGACAGTCTCAAGGAGTCGGCGAGCATCATCTCGGCGCCACCAGCAAGGACGAGCATTGGTGGAAATCCTGAAAGGTCGGCTCGAATCGGCGAGGCCTCAGGGTCCGTTCGATGTTCGGGGGATGCATACCAGTCGTTCGGCGTTGACAGCTCGCGCACAGGCAAGTAGTCGGTCGAGGCGTTCGTCCTTATCGTGTACGCGTCGTGATCGATGTCAACGTAAGGCGAGAACAGGATGAGTCCGGCAGGGAGCGGGAGCCCCTCTGCTCGTGCCCTGTGAACCATCGCAACAGCGAGACCCGCGCCGGCAGAATCCCCCGAAACGATCACCTCGCGAGACGAACTGCAGTATGTGAGAAGCGCCCGATACGAGTCGATGGCGTCATCAACTGCTGCAGGGAATCTGTGTGTCGGGGCGAGGCGGTACCTGGGCGCCGTGGCGGCGGTGCCGGTACGTGCGACAAGACGAGCTATGTGCTCGCGATGGGTACCCGGATTGCCGAATGTGTACCCGCCACCGTGGAAGTACAGGATCATCGCGGCTCGCCGTGTTGTGCCCACACGCTGGTAATGGTCTCCAAGATTGTGCCCCAGCAGCTCTGGCGATATCTCAACAGCTCCCCTGAGCGACGCCGGGAGAGGCGTCTTGAACCGGAGTCCGATGTCGTTTATCCATGGATCTTCCTTGTGGTCGGCCGCAACAGCGATCACCCGGCGCGCTGATGCAACTGCCCATTCGGTGCGCCATGTCCACGTGGGCAGCGTGGCTCCGAGAAGCATCCTCCGGAAGGTCGCTTTCGCAATCGCGAGGTTCGCCGCAATCCAGATGCGGATGAGCAGGATGATCGAGCGCATGCTTCCACGCTATCCGACCACGGGAGTCTGGGGGCGATAGACGAGGACCCGACGTACCCTTCCAGCGTTCTCGACGGGCACATGCCAGGATCGCCCGTCACTCCCAGGGAGACATCCATGTTGCTGCGACTTGTGATAGCGCTCGGAGGTATGACCTTCGTAGCCACGGGCGTTGGCGTGTTCCTCTCAGATTCGTGCAGGTCAGTCACATGGGGCTCTGGCGGTTCCGAGCGTGCGGGCAACTTCACCGCAACCTGTCATGATGCCCTCGTTGAGGGTGCGATGAGCCAGGGAGCCGCGGGCGTCCTCGCAACAGTTGCAGGCCTTCTGCTCATTATGATGGTGTCGGTACCGATGTTCAGTAGTCGCGTCGCAGAGTTCGTTGGACGCTAATCCGACACAGCCCCCAGCTGCAGCGTTGTCCTGAGCTCTTCAACCGAATCGACGGGTAACTCGCACACAAGCTGTCTGCAGACGTACGCCAGGCCGGGAGTCGACGCCGCGCTACCCGCGGCCCTGCCGACGAGCAACGGAACCACCGAATCAGAGGCGTCGCTCGAAGCGATAACGATGTCGGGTCTGAAACCCTCCCATATGACTCGTTCCATGGCGCCGCGTTCCCCGTCCGCTCCTACGATCGCGACTTCGTTGATGCCAACGAGATATGTGAGCCAGATCGCCAGCCCGTAGCCCCCGAATGTTGGATGATGGACGGCGTCGCCCGCAAGCACCTCCATCGTTGCCTCAGCTTCAGCGATTGCATCGGTATCCCCTGTGTACGCAGCGTGGAGCAACAGTGCCTCCAGCGCAAGGGCATTGTCGGACGGTGTCGGGTTGTCCTGGGTGTTCTTCGGGCGTGCGATCAGCGGTTCAGCGCTGTCAGATGTTCCGAAGAATCCGCCTCTCGGATCCGAAAACACTCTTCGCAGGTACGCGACGTGCTTTTCGGCCGCTGTGAACCAGGCCTCGTGTCCCGTTGCCTGGAACAGTGTGTACAGCCCGATCGCGAGAGAGGCATGGTCATCTGCGAACGCAGGATGTCCCGGCCGTCCCCTCCAGGAACGAGCGAGCTGTCCACCGGGGGAGGCCTCGTTGAGAAGGAATCTTGCGATCTTCTCCGCACGGTCGACATAGCGGGACTCTTCGAGGACGGTGCCAGCTTCGGCAAAGGCGCGCATCGCAAGGGCATTCCATGCGGTGACGATCTTGTCGTCGCGGCTCGGCGGGACGCGCTCTGCCCTCGCGAGGCGCAGGCGATCGTCGATCGAAAGCTTCCGATCCTCGATCGTTTCGACCTCCAGGCCGGTTGCTGCTGAAACTTCATCCAGACCGACGAACCGATGGAGGTTGTTCGAATTCTCGAAGTTCCCTTCGGGAGTTGCGCCGTAGATCGCTGCGGCCAGGTCTCGGTCATCGCCGAGCACTGACCCGAGTTCGTCCCACGACCAGACAGCGAACCTCCCTTCCACTCCCTCAGAGTCCGCATCTTCAGCCGAGTGAAGTCCTCCGTGGTCGTCTGCCATGACGGTATCGAGGTAGTCGAGTACTTCGATCGCGATCTCCTTGAACAGGTCGACATCTGTCAGCTGCCAGGCGCGGAGGTAGACCCTTGCCAGCTGGGCGTTGTCATAGAGCATCTTCTCGAAGTGAGGAACGAGCCACTGTTCATCAACCGAGTATCGAGCGATTCCTCCGAGGAGGTGGTCGTAGATTCCCCCCTGGGCCATAGCGGTGAGCTGGCGAACCAGCATGTCGAGGCTGTGTTCGGCAGCGGCTGTTCCCTGCAGGAGCGCTGCTGCTCGTAACAAGAGCT
>QMQC01000109.1 GCA_003648875.1 Actinomycetota bacterium | reverse complement strand
GCGCATCGTGCCGCCTTGTTGGGGATGGGGGTGGCAGAGCACGATGATGCCATCGGCGCTGTCAGCCTTGTCATGGACCGCCTCGAGGCGTTCTCCGTCTGAGGTTGTGAGGGAGAGGATCGTCACAGCGTCGAGAACCACACCGCAGTCGCAACGAGTATCACGAGGGCCGCCGTGAGCGATGCGAGGATGAGATAGCGGGTTTGCACGAAGCAAGGGTATCGGCCGCGGTGTCTTGGTGCGGGGTGCACCACTATTCTTCGGCCGTTGCCGTCGACTCTCTGGAGCTGTCTCTTCTATGTATGACATTGCCATCATCGGTGGGGGGCCGGGTGGATACGCTGCAGCCCTGTACGCCCACAACTTCGGGCTCTCAGTGGCAATCGTGGAGAAGGAACGTATCGGGGGTACATGCCTGCTCAAGGGATGCATTCCCACAAAGGCTTGGATCCAGTCCGCCGAGGTCTACTCCACTGTTGCGGGGGCCGAAGAGTTCGGTGTCATCACCGCTGAACCGGAATTCGCCTGGTCGACGGCACTCAAGCGCAAGCAGAAGGTCGTGGAGGGCCTCGTCAAGGGCCTCGGAGGTCTGCTGAAGCAACGCGGTGTCGACATCATCGACGGCCACGGTCGGATCAGCGGTCCCGGCGAGGTCGCCGTTGCTTCACCAGATGGCGAAGTGACGAAGATCGTCGCGAGGACCATCATCCTCGCCTCGGGTTCCAAGGCCGCATCTCTCCCTGGGTACGACATCAACGGGACCACGATCGTCACTTCGGACCATGCACTCGACTGGTCCGGGCAACCCGAGCGGGTGGGGGTCATCGGAGCTGGGGCCATCGGCTGTGAATTCGCATCGTTTCTCGCCGAGATCGGGACCGAGGTTCACCTGTTCGAGATGGAGGAGCAGCTCGTTCCAGGTATGGAACCCGAGGCGGCAAAGGTGCTGGCCAGGGAATTCCGGAAGCGCAAGATCGCGACCCATCTTGGTGTGGGCGTAGGCCCAGCAAAGGTGTCTGTCAGTGGAGTCACTGTTCCCTACAGGGATGAATCCGTCGAGGTCGACGTGGTTCTCGTGGCGGTGGGGCGTAGCCCCGTGACAGGTGACATCGGAATTGATTCGGTTGGTCTCGCCACGGACCGAGGCTTCATCGCCGTTGATGCAACGACGATGGAAACCAGTGCGGAAGGTGTCTATGCCGTCGGAGACATCGTGAGCGGTTCTCCACAACTGGCCCATGTGGCATTTGCCGAAGCGATCGCCGCCGTCACCCACATTGCAACGGGGAAGACGGCCCCGGTCGACTACAACGCCATCCCGATGGTCGTGTACACACACCCCGAGATCGCGTGGGTCGGCAAGACGGCGGCAGATGCCTCCGATGCCGGGCATGACATCACCACCACAGAGCATGGGATGCGTGGTGTGGGTCGGGCGATCATCCAGGGAGAGATCGGTGGCATCGTCAAGATCGTGTCCGAGAAGGACGGGCCGATACTTGGCGCGACGGTTGTTGGGCCAGGTGCGGGAGAGATGATCCACGAACTCATGTACGCCGTTGGGTGGGAAGCGTTGCCGTCTGAGGCAGCTGCGTTCATCCACGCACATCCAACGGTTTCCGAAGCGATCGGTGAAACCCTCTTGGCATCAGCAGGCCGAAGCCTGCACTAAGGAGCGAATCAATGTCGGTAACGATCACGATGCCCCAGCTCGGTGAGACGGTCACGGAGGGCACCATCCTCGCTTGGGTGAAGCAGATTGGTGAGTACGTCGCCGAGGACGACATCCTCGTCGAGATCTCGACAGACAAGGTCGACACGGAGATTCCATCGCCAGCGGCCGGTGTGCTCACGGAGATCCTTTTCGCTGCGGGGAGCACTATCGACGTGGGTACGCCCATAGCTGTGCTGTCGGATGAGGTTGAGAATGCAACATCCAGTACTCCGGGCACAGAGGAAGAGTCTTCCGCCGTCCGCCGTCCGCCTTTCGCCGAAGAGGCGTCCAAGGACGAGAGCCGGGACCGGCGGGGGGTCATCTCGCCTGTCGTGAGGAAGCTCGCGGCTGAGCACGGCATCGATCTTGCGATGGTCACCGGCACGGGGGATGGCGGAAGGATCACGCGCGGCGACATCGAATCCTTTGCCTCGGAGCTCCCGTCAGAGGGAACTGGCGCGGACGACGGACGACAGGTACCTGCCCCTCCGACCGTGTTGGAACCAGCGGGCGAGACCGATGTGCGCGAGATCGGGCATCTGCGGAGGCTCATCGCCAAGAACATGAGCGACGCCCGTCAGGTCGCTGCCCATGTGTGGACGTCGGTCGAGGTCGACTACGAACGGGTTGAGTTTGCACGCAATGCCAACAGGGATGCGTTCATGGAGGCAGAGGGCTTCCCATTGACTTACCTGCCGTTCATTGCGAGGGCAACCATGGAAGCTCTCTCAGGGTTCCCTGTCGTCAACTCGCAAATCGACTTTGAAGCTGGCACGCACGCATTCCACCGCCACGTGAACCTCGGGCTGGCAATCGATCTCGACCAGAAGGGACTGATCGTTGCGAACATTCCTGGCACGGACTCGATGACGCTTCGTGCGATCGCAAGGTCGGTCAGGGCAACGGCAGATGCGGCACACGGCAACAGGCTCGGGCCTGATGATCTCGCTGGATTCACGTTCTCGATAACCAATCCGGGACCCTACGGGTCGTTCATGTCTGCACCGATCATCCCACCACCGAGCGCTGCGATCCTGTCGACGGAGACGATCAAGAAGCGGCCGGTCGTCGTGGAGTTGCCGGACGGCTCTGACGGTATTGCCATCCACCACATCGGCTATCTCGGCCTGAGTTGGGATCACAGGGTGTTCGACGGATCCACGGCTGCTCTGTTCTTGAACCGAATCAAGGAGAATCTCGAGACCTGGGACTGGGAACAGGAACTCAGGTGACGCTCGAAGGTGTCCTTCGTTCCCGGTGGCTCGGGCGCGTCGACTACAACGAAGCGTGGGATCTTCAGCGTGCGATCTGGGAAGGTCGTACGACTGGTCGAACGGACGATGACTATCTCTTGCTGCTCGAGCACCCCCACACCTACACGGTTGGAAGGAACGGCGACGGCTCGAACCTGACCATCAGCAGGGATCTCCTTGCCGATATCGGAGCGCAGTTCGTCGACGTCGATCGTGGTGGGGACATCACATACCACGGACCCGGTCAGCTCGTCGGCTATCCCATCGTTGCGGTTCCAAGGGTCGCAGACGGTTTTGATGTCGTCGGGCACGTCAGGCGCATCGAGAAGATTCTCATCGCAACGCTCGACGATCTCGGCGTCGAGGCATGGACCGAATCCGGGCTTACCGGTGTTTGGACACAGAAGGGCAAGGTTGCTGCCATCGGAGTGCGGGTCTCTCGCGGTGTTTCGATGCACGGATTTGCCATCAATGTCGACCCTGACATGGATTACTTCTCCAATATCGTGCCCTGCGGCATCCCGGACAGGCCGGTCACATCGCTCACGGCGTTGCTTGGCCGATCCGTGTCGATCGAAGAGGTGATTGAGACCCTGTTGCCACACGTCAAGGCCTTGAGTTCACGTACAGAGACAGAGATCCAGCTTGGTGCCTTCACCCGTGGTACAGCCAGACGAGTATTTGAGGTAGACCGTATGGTCGACGACGGGGTATTCAGCCCAAGACCTGCCGATGAGGTCCCGGTGATGATCCATGGACTGCTCGGTGGGGAGCCGGAGAAGCCATCGTGGATGAAGGTGAGGGTCGACATGGGCGATCCGAGGTTCATGGAGCTGAAGAAGTTGAACCGTGATCTCGGCCTCAACACCGTGTGTGAAGAGGCCGGATGTCCCAACATATCCGAGTGCTGGACGTCGGGTACATCAACTCTGATGCTCCTGGGCGACACGTGCACCAGGGCTTGTTCATTCTGCGATGTCAATACGGGCAAGCCTGGTGAGGTGGACGAGGACGAGCCCATCCGTGCGGCCGAGGCGATCTCCCGGATGGGTCTCAACCATGCGGTGCTCACTTCGGTCAACCGCGATGATCTCCAAGACGGAGGCGCAACGATCTTCGCACGCACCATCAACGAGATCCATGCCCGACTGCCAGGGTGTGATGTTGAAGTGCTGATCCCTGACTTCAAGGGAGAGACCGATCCCCTCGACGTTGTCCTTGGTGCCAAACCTGCAGTCCTCAACCACAACACCGAGACCGTATTGCGGCTACAGAGGGAGATCCGGACGGCAGCGAATTACGCAAGGTCACTAACTCTGCTTGCAAGGGCCAAGTGGGCGAACCCATCCGGTGCCGTCAAATCAGGCCTGATCGTCGGCATGGGTGAGACTGACGACGAGATCATCGGCGCCCTTGCAGATCTCAACGCGGTCGGTGTAGACGTTGTGACGATCGGCCAGTACCTCAGACCGACAGCGAGGCATCGCAAGATCGACCGATACGTCCATCCCGACGTCTTTGGTGCGTACAAGGCTGCCGGGGAGCGCTTCGGCATCAGCCATGTCGAATCCGGCCCGCTCGTGAGGTCGTCCTACCACGCCCGCGAAGCGCTCGATGCCACGCGATGACCCGATTCGCAGCCCGCATTCGCTCCGCACAAGAGAGGATGGCGAACGAAGGCATCGATGCGCTCTGTCTCTCCGTTGGATCTGATCTCCCCTACCTGACGGGTTACAGGGCGATGCCGCTCGAGAGGCTCACCATGTTCGTCCTCCCGGTCGAGGGGGAGGGAACGATCGTCGTCCCTGGCCTCGAGGCGCCGAGAGTCGAGACCGATGGCATGCCTTTCAGAGTTCAGGGTTGGGGAGAGACAGAGGATCCGATCGCCATCGTCGACGCCCATCTCGCGGGTTCAGGCAATGTGCTGATCGGTGATGAGACGTGGTCTCGTTTCTTGGTCGACCTCCAGGATGTCCGCCCATCTCGAACGTTCGGTAATGCCGGCGAATTGATGGCGCACCTCCGAATCCGAAAGTCCGCAGATGAGATCGAGAAGCTTCTGTCCGCTGCGGCAACTGTCGACGGAGTTGTTGGCCAGCTCGAGAATGTGCGTTTCTCGGGGCGTACGGAGAAAGACGTCGCTCGAGAAGTGACAGAGCGAACCAGGGCCGCCGGTCACGACACGATGGACTTCTGGATCGTTGCGTCCGGGCCCAACGGAGCGTCACCCCATCACGAACCAGGCGCTCGGATCATCGAGATCGGTGATGCCGTGGTTGTGGACTTCGGCGGTCATCAGGAAGGATACGCGTCAGACACCACTCGGATGTTCGTGGTGCAGGAGGCTCCCGCTGGATTCGACGAGGCATATGGGGTACTTCATCGCGCTCATGTCACAGCCGTGGACTTTGTGCGTCCGGGCGTCACTGCCGAGTCGATCGACGCAGTAGCGAGGGACATCATCACGGACGCCGGCCACGGAGATCTCTTCATCCACCGCACCGGCCACGGGATCGGGATGGATTCCCATGAACACCCGTATCTCGTCGAGGGGAACAGCCAGGTCATCGAGGAGGGCATGGTGTTCTCGATCGAGCCGGGCATCTACAAACCAGGGGAGTGGGGTATGCGCATCGAAGACATCGTCGCGGTGACACAGGATGGCGTGGAGCGATTGAACCGCACTGATCGCGCCTACCGCGTCGTTGCGTAGATTCCGGACGCGTAGGGTGGCTTGGATCTACGCAAGAACGGATGGGGTAGTGTGTCCCCATGGATGTCTCCATCACGAAACTTGTCCACGCATGCCTGCTCGTTGAGATGGATGGCAAACGCATTCTGATGGATCCAGGCATGTTCACCTGGAACGATGAGCGCTTTGATCTGTCGATGGTCGAAGGGATCGACCGGATCCTCATCACCCATGAGCACGCCGACCACGTGTCGGTGGATTTTGTTCAGGCCGTTCTGGAGCGGTCGAACAACGCTGAGATAGAGACGACGGAAGCATTGGGCCACATCCTGAGCGAGCACAACGTCGATTCCGCGACCTCGGGGACACCTCAATTCGCTGCTCCACACGAGCGAATCCCGATGGGACCAGGACCGCAGAACACAGGGTTTCACGTTGAGGGTGTGCTCAGCCACCCTGGCGACAGCCTCAGTTTCGTCGAAACGATGCCGATCCTGGCGATGCCGTTCATTGCACCCTGGGGATCCCTTACGGCAGCGACCGACCGTGTACGCCTCGTGGGTCCGAAGTACGTGATCCCCGTCCACGACTGGTTCCTCACCAACGAGGGTCGCGAGGTCATGTATCGCTTGGCGACATGGGGACTCGCCGACGACGACATCGAACTCATCCAGATCGAGGACTTCGACACGGTGATGCTGACGGTCACCGTCTAGGAGGCTGCTGATCAATGCCGTTGGTGAGATCGGCGATCAGGCCCGCCACGCGCACAGGTAGAGGTTTCGCTACTCCTTGTGGCGGAATGGCGGAGCCGAGACCACAGCGAGTGGTGATGGATGGTCGTCGAGATGGCCAACATGTGATATTC
>QMQC01000108.1 GCA_003648875.1 Actinomycetota bacterium | reverse complement strand
TTGTCCGACAATTCCTCGAGCACCGGCTTTGCGATGTCCCTCACATCGACGTGTCGGAGAAAGGCGAGGCCGAGCTCCAGTGCGGCGGGGCCCAACATGTAACGACGCGTTGCAGGATCGATGCCGATGTAATCGATCGTGCGAAGCGTGTTCAGAACGCGATGTACGACCGCCTTCGAGATGTCAAGGGTCTGGGAGATCTCTGTGACGCCAAGCGTCTGGCTGTCTGTCTGGGCGAACGCGCTCAACACCTGGGCGGTGCGCTCAACGGCAATGATGGTCTGACCGGAGGTGTCGGTTGCCATGGAACTCCTTGAATCGATTCCACCTTAGCGCACCCGTTCCGCCTAGCGGAACATCGGTTCGATCATCTCTCACCGTGCACCTGCACCCTTATGGGGTGCAGGTGGACCCCGGGTCAGTGCCGTTCAAGGGGTCCGTCGGGGGACTCTCAATCAGGGGTACTCAATGCATAGCCCACGTATGCGAGAGTTCGCGAGTCGATCTATTGGGTTGGGCGAGCTCGATCAGCACCGGCCTGCTCAATAGTGTGCGGATTGCGGTCGTGCCTGGCTTGATGCGTCCTCGAGAAGCCCACGGCCGTCAAGCCATCGCTCACCGATCCCGAAGAGGAGATGAACGACGATTATCGTCGCCGCGCCAAGAAGATAGGCACCGAGGACATCCGTCGACCAATGCACACCGACCAGCAATCGTGCCGGCCCGACCAGGATCATCGGGAGTGCGAGGAGCGCCACGAGTGGCACGAGCACCCGTCGACCGAGACCCAGTCGGAAGGCGAGGAAGATGGCAAACCCATACTGGACGATGGTTCCAAGCGTGTGCCCGCTTGGGTAAGCCAGAAACGGTGCACCATTTGGGCGGATGCGATCCGCAACGATTCCTCCGTATAGGTCGAGTCCGTTGACCGGGACAGCAATGACCGCAGCCACGGCTCCGGTCAGAGCGGCAAGCCTGTGGTGACCCGAGAGCGCCAGTCCGGTCGCCGCAATGAACCCGAGTACGAGCCTCGGGCGGAGGTCCGTGAACCACGAGACCCATTCCATCGTGGCATCGAGGACTGGGACATCCCATCCCGATATCCATTCAGCAACGGAACGGTCGATTCCGTTGTCCGGTGCAATTCGCACAACCACAGCCAACATGACGTAGAGAGCGACAAGTGCGACCGCGAAAATCCACAACGACCGAGATCCTGGTGAACGCGGCATCTTGATCACTTCCCGCCTGGCAACGTGCCCCACTCCTTGTTGGTCAGGTCAACCGTTTGTTGTCCAGCGACACTTGGTGAACCTCGATGTGGTCACGCACCGGCTCCGAAGTGCTGGTCGATCCTCGCCTCGAGGCCCTCTTGGGAGAGCTGGCCTGTCACGACCTCGGCTACGACACCGTCGGCGTCGATGAAAACGGTGGTGGGCATGCCGATCCCTCCGAAGGCGTTGTAGACCACGCCTTGGGGATCGCGAGCGAGCTGGTATGTCACACCTGTCTCGATAGCCAGGCCGTCTGCGGCGCCTGCATCGTCCTGAAGGTTCACACCGACGAACACCACCTCGTCGGCGTGAGCTTTGCTGACATCCTCGAAGTGCGGCATCTCAGCGACACAGAACGGACACCAGGATGCCCAGAAATTGAGCACAACGGGAGTGCCTGCGTAGTCGGCGAGCGCGACGGTCTCTCCGCCGAATCCGACCATTTCGACCGACGGTGCACTGGCGCCCGCTGATGCTTCACCCTCAACGACGGCTGCTCCCTCAGGTGTTGGGGCTGTGAACAGGAATCCGACAAGCAATGCGAGGCCGACGACACCGGCACCGATCCATACGAACCGACGGTTCCTCACCTTCCGCTTGGCGTCCTCGGTGGGTTGGGCATTTCGGTCGCCGCCCTTCTGTGTGCGCTGTGTCTGTGTCATTTCGTTCTCCTGTCGTTTCTGTCAACTCAATGAGTCTTGGAGGTGTCTGGACGTCTGCTCGTCGTCGGTGTCGCTCGGATCCATCGGACCGGCTTGGGGGGCTCCGGTGAGTCGCTTCCACAGCATCACACCCAGGATGGCGAGCAACACGATGCCGAGGACCACCATCACCGGACGGCCAACCGTGCCCGCATATCGCTCGATCGTTGCTGTGAAGTCACCGACGAATCCGACGATGGGATCGTCGCCGAGCGTCGCTGCGGAACCGAACTTCACACGTCCCCAGTAGTAGGTCAGGTAGAGGCCGGCAACCGTCAGCATGGCCCCGGTGATCCGCCCCATGTAGGGCATGATCCTGCGAACCGACCGGATAAGGCCGTCACGCATGAGGGCAGCTCCGGTGGAGAAGAGAATCAACATGATCGCCATGCCGACTCCGTAGGCCACGAGCACGAGGAGTGCGCCGCCGGCTCCTTGGGTTGCGAGCGACGCCCCGATGACTGCAAGGAACACGGGGAGCGTGCAGCCAAGAGATGCAATCCCGTAGCCGATTCCGAAGAGGAACATGGTCTTGGGACGGCGATTCTGCTCGGGCCGTATCGGGCTGTTGATCGTCATCGAGAGCTTTCGACCGAAGAACGTTGCAATTCCTACAACGAGCAGCGTCAATCCGAGCGCCATGCCGATCCAGGGGATCGTTCGCACGATCCTGGTCGCACCGTAGGTGATCGGTAGCCCGACAATTCCGAACACGAGGAGAAACCCTGCCGTGACCATGAGCCCTGTCTTGAGCCCTTGTGCTGTCCTGGTTGTGGCTGTCGGGAGTTGGTCGTCATCGGCCCCGACATAGAACGTCAGGTAGGCGGGGAGCATGGCGAACCCGCATGGGTTGACCGTCGACAATCCCCCTGCGGCGAGGGCAAGGGTGAGTGGTCCTAGATCCATTGCGTGTTCCTTTCTGTGGTCAGACGTGAATGGCGGTTCATGACGCTTCGATCAGTTCGGTATCCGGCCGGAAGGCTGCCCAGGAGAACCAGAAGGTCCGGACGAAGGTGACAGGGTCGAGAGTGGTGCCCGCAAGCGGACCCGTCTCTGCCTCGCCGAAGATGTTCCAGACCGATGACGTCTGGTCATCGATGAACGAGTCACCGTCTGCTTGGAACGTCAATACCTCGCCGTCCACGACCGCCGAGAAGACGCCGACGGTGCCGACATCCCTGCCTGCGGTGATGTCTGATGAATCGAGTGCAGATGACTCTCCGGCCTGCCACAGGATCGTGAGTGGTTCACCGTTGAATTCGGCTGCTGTTGCGAGAGCCGACTCATCGCTGCTGATGGCGTCGAGTGTCCACGCAATGGCAGCGCCTTCGCTCTCGATCGCAACGATTCGCTGCATTGCCTTGGCGCGTACGTCGATTTCGCCGTTGAAACGGAAGGGCTGGCCGTTTGGATCATCCAGACCCGTGTAGGGGTTCGTGCCGTAGGCCCTCGAAACTCCTGTGCGGTCACGGTCAAGGACCTTGGCGTCGGGTCGGGAGTCCTTGAACGTGCCCCACGACATCGTTGAGGAGGGAACCTGCTTGAGAACGTCGCCTGTCAGGACACCGATGACCGCTCTGCCGTCGAGCTGATTCCACAGGGACTCCGTTGCGCGGTCATACATGACGAGGTTGGCGTTGAAAAGATTGCCAGAGGTACCGAAGGTTGTCTCGACCCCGCGCACGACCCGTTCGAATGACAGTGCAGAATTGCACAACGGGCAGTAGGTGACGGCGAGCGGGACTCCGCCGACAGTGTCGTTGACGATTTCGTGCCACATCATGATCTGGATGGGGTATGCCCGAACATCGCCGTCCACGTCGACGACCAGGACCGGCTCAACGTCGTTGAGCCATGCATCAGCAGCAGACACCGAGATGAACTGTGGATCGTCGATCGGTGGGATTCCGTCTGGCGGTGGTCCACCCGATACGACGTCGCTTGGGTCGATCAACGGGTCAGGGAATGTGTCATCGAACCTGTTGTCGAGAGCCGATGGCCCGGCGGGAAGGTTGCCGGCATTCTCGAGGACGGTGGTTGAAGTGACAACGTCGGTTGTAGTGACAACGTCGGTTGCTGCATCGCCAGCTGGGCTCACGGTGCCTACGGTCGCTGAACATGCAGCTGCCGTGACTGCAATTGCCGCCATGAGGACGGTGAGTTTCGATTTCCTGGACACGATGAGCCCCGTTCAATGGACGTGAGTGTTGATGTGTCTGATACTGCTCAGAACGAGAGCTGAGCACCCTCACACCACACAATGTCGTGGACACGACATTGTGTTGGGTTGGTCGAACCTCGAAGAGATCCGGATCGAAACCGGAAATCTGTCGGAATCGAGAGGGTCTCGGTGGTAGCTCACGAACTGCCGACGGATGCGAGAAGATGGCGGAGTCACGCCAGTACCGCTGCCAGTGTCGCCTCGCTCCCGCTCCCTTGCCGCATCAGTGGTGGTATTGGGCATACACGCATCTACATGTACGTGCTGCGCAAGGCGCACATCGGAGAGGTCTCGGTCACGGCGTGGCCGGACGAGGTTCATCGCATCGGTGAGGAACGCAACATCCACGTGCTGCGCTGATCCCGGCCGGCGACCAAGCTTGCACAGCAGTCAGCTGAGCTCAGGGATCACTTCGTTGGCGAACAGTTCGAGACTTGAGCGGTCGTAGGCAACGTCAGGGAAGAAGATGATGGCGTAGGTCATGCCTTCGGCCTCCCACTCCCGCAGTCGCGCCACGACCTGTTCAGGTGTACCCGACATCGCTTCGTACAGTTCCATGTTGCTTTCGACCTTGTCGTCAGCGACACGGCCGGCAAGGTGGGACCTCAACCAGGCCTTCTTCTCCTCGACCTCGGATTCGGTCGTGCCCATCAACACATTGAAGTTGGTGGAACGCACGATTGCGCCGTACTCGGTGCCAACATCGGCGCAGTGACCTTTGAGGATCTCCGACTTGGCCTTGAACTGATCGAGGTCGATGCCGTAGTTCGTGTACTGGGCATGGCGGGCGGCGATGTTGAGGGTCACCTTCTCGCCCCCACCAGCGATCCAGAACGGGATGTGCGGCTTCTGGACCGGCTTGGGTTGGCAGATCGCCCCGTCGAGTTTGTAGTGCTTACCCTCGAAACTGACGACATCCTCGGTCCACATCGCCTTCATGATCTCGACGCCCTCGCGGAGCATCCCGAGACGGCCACCGGGGGAGAGGAAGGGGTAGCCGTAGCCGTCGTGCTCGTGCTCGTACCACCCCGCACCGATACCCATTTCCACACGGCCGCCCGAGATCACATCGATTGATGCCGCCACCTTTGCCAGGTAAGACGGCGGTCGGTACGTGTTGCACGTACACATCTGGCCGAGCCGGACGGTGTTCGTTGTGGAAGCGAGGGCAGCCATGAGCGTCCACGCCTCATACGTGACCTCTTGGGTGGGCTCGGGGACGGTGTGGAAGTGGTCGTAGACCCACAAAGACTCGTATCCGAGTCGCTCGATGTCCTGGGCGACACCGAGGATCGTGGTCCAGTGCTGGTCAGTGTCGAGGCCGGCGAGATCGAGACGCCAGCCCTGGGGTACGAATGCTCCGAATCTCATGGGTCCGACCCTAGTGCTCTGACCACAAACCTTTGCGCCGTTCTGTCGGCCAGGAACGACGCCCACGGCGTTCTCGTCCTCGACGCATTCCCGAATGCGCCTTCGTCCTGCGGCCTTGTGGTCGCCGCCCCTGACTCGACATCGACACCACGAACGTTCGTGGTCAGAGCACTAGCCGCCGTTGCGATTCCATCCTCCGCGGCGCGTCAAGCAGAATGTCCGCTACATCGAACACCCCTGGGCTTGTCATCCGTCGGCTGGAACGGACATGACGAAGAACATGGCCCCTGCGGATTCTGAAGCAATGCAGAGCGCCCCACACCAGGGACATCCGTAGGTGCGGTCTGGAGTCGAGCGTTGATGACCAGCCCTGTGATCGCGCTACTCGTCGCATGCCTCGCCAAGGAACTGTTCTCGCTCCGTTTCAGTCAACTCCCCGGTCACCTCGCTTCGTGCGATCTCCACGAGATCCACCGATCGAGGACGAAGCCACGGTCGGACCCTTCGCCAGAGACGACCCTGAGTTCGGCCCCGCCGTTGACGAATGCGACCCCATTCGGCTGATAGGCAGAACTTCCCCTCTTCACCCGGAACGGGGACGACTTCGAGGCTCTCAACGGTCTGATCGCCGTGATTGTTGTCTGAGGTCTTCGGCGGCGTGATCCCGAACCTCAACCCGACAGCCGAGCTGGGCCACCCACAGTCCCAGAACAACCACCGCTCGTCCACCAAACCACGCACGGATTACCCCTATATCCTCACATATGATCGGCGTGTCACACACTCCGTGTAGGTTCCTGAGCATGCCAATCGCACGGATCACGATCACAGCAGTCTCAGATGAAGGGGACAATGTCATCGTGTGGGGTAGGACCGAACATGTCCCTGACGACAGTGAACCTGTCGGCTACACGTTCCAAACCAAAGGCCCGCACGCCGACCCCGGCCTTGCAGAACGCGCCAGCAACCTCGC
>QMQC01000107.1 GCA_003648875.1 Actinomycetota bacterium | reverse complement strand
GCTGTGGCTGTGGCAGTGGATACTTCATGTGATCTCCGACTCGAACGATTCGAAGATCACAGAAACGGATGTGGTCGTGGCTTTGGGCCCGGGTGGTCAACGACTCTTGAATTGGGAACCCGCGGGCGCGATGATTCATTGATGGAGGCGGTTGTGATGTCGTGTCCGATGATTGTCGAAGATTCAGCATGAAACGCAGGGCACTGCAGTGGTACACGCGATTGGTGCGTTCACTGGGACACCATCAATGGTTTGCGATCGTGATGAAACGTGTCGGGTGGCGACTCGACCGAACGCTTCTACGTCTGACGAATGGACGGTTCGATCTCAGCGGTCCTGACATTCCCACGATGTTGCTAACGGCGACTGGTCGCCGCACCGGGCGACCTCGAACGGTGCCTCTTGTGTATGTGGAGGACGGACGAAACGTCATTGTTGCTTGTGAGAACTTCGGTCTCAATGAGACGTCGCGCTGGCCTCAAAACGTGCTGGCGAATCCCGCGGTCATCACACAGATCGGGGATAGGTCCGAACACAGGCTCGCCCGACTCGCAACACCAGAAGAAGTGGATCTGAACATGCCGAGCCTCCTCGCTGCCTGGCCTGCCCATGACACCTACCTCGAACGGACAGGTCACAGACAGGTGTTCGTACACGAACCAAGCGACTAGAGCAGCGAGAGCGAGAGCGAGAGCGAAGTGAATCCGGCCCATTGACCACATTAGGAACAGACGTTGACCGACCGCCAACGTGTCCTCCCACAACGACGGTACCTCCGTATCACTGGTGTTGCACGCTCGCGTTGACCGCTGAATCCGAGGTTCCAGCGTCATGGCACAGCGTTGGAGCGGGGCGAGGAGGACCTGTGATCTATCCCCTGAGCTACGAGTGAGCTACAAGGACATGATCCCGAAAGTGTGGGAGGGGAAGCACCCGAATCATCGAAGGAGCGAGATCTTCAGCCGACGGACGTGAGGACAGGCACCTGATCATCGGTTGCGCTGTGCGCCGGTTCGGCGATGTTCCCCTTCAGCAACGCTCCGACGCCGAAGGTGCCTGCAGCGACGAGCGTAATTGCCGCCCATGAAACCCACACTGTCGTCTGATAGCTGGCTTCGGAGCCGCCCGATTGAACGACCAACACGAATACTGTGTAGACCGCTGCGGAGGTCGCTGCGATCCATTTGAGCAAGGACCCGTTCGCGGGAGTCGATGTGTTCTGGTCAGCCATGATCTTCCTTCGGTCGGCTGGTCGTAGGAGGTATATCGGCAGACCTCCGCCCAAGCCTTAGGTCTATTCGACCTGGAACATCTTCGTGGCGTCAGCAGCAACATCGTCGACAACGACGCGGATTGCATAGCCGGAGTGCACGAGCACGTGGTTTCCGACCTCGATCTCAGGCACCATGATGAGATTGACCTCGAGAGTTCGATCACCGAATTCGACGCGACCCATCACCGCCCCGGGCGTCGGGAGCCCGATGGAGGCGACCCTGCCTGGTACCGCTACACACATGATCAGTCCCCAATCACGGTCATGGAGACGAGTCTGACGTCCAGCGCTGTGGGAGATCTCGTATCGAGTGATCTCTCTATCTCGAAGGAGGCACCCTCGAGCACCGTGTCCGCGACCGCGTCGTTGAGCAACTCGCCGAGTGAAGTCGGCGTAGCGTGGTTGAGGGCTCCGATCTCGATGAAGATCGTCTGCACATCCTGGTGACCGCTCTTGTCTGCGACGTAGATCGCCTTTCTGACGATGTCCTCGACGAGCCTGGCTTCATGCATCGGACAACTCCGCTGCGAGATCATCGACTGCAGCCTCAACAGGTTCCGACATTGCGGAACCAACCGCGAGGTCGCCCACTTCGATGCCGATGACCTCGATACTCGTGGGGAGCCTTCCGAGCGCCCGTGCGATCTCGATGCCAGCCGCCGGGCCGCACGCGTGCGTCGATGCGAACGTCTCGGCTGGCGGGGGCGTTGCAGAGACGTCGAAGCGTCGCACGGTGCCGACCGCGGCGTCAGAACGCATGGCATCGATGATCACCACCGAGTCGTGCGCCGTCCAGAGCTCGTAAAGATCCATCGCTCCCGTCGGCACCACATGACTGATGGTTCCCGTGACTCTCTCTGCAACCGCAATACCGGCTGCATCGTCTCCGCGATCACGATTGCCAACGCCGATGACGATGCGTTCCATGGTCACGTAACCCTGTCGATCGTGAGGTCGAGGAAGTGTGTTGCGCACGAGATGCATGGATCGTAGTTTCGGATCGCCTGCTCGAGTTGCCACTTGAGCTCGTCGTCAGCAATGTGCGTTCTCGGTGCGACGAATTGCCTGAGATCCTCCTCGATGCTTCGCTGATTTTGCGACGTGGGAGGGACGATTCTTGCATCCGCAATGAACCCCTCATCGTCGATCTCGTAGCGGTGGTACAAGATGCCTCGCGGTGCTTCGCTCGCTCCGTGACCAACAGCAGATCGCGGCTCCACCGGAATCCATGGCGCAGGCGGTCGCTCGTATGAGCTGATGAGTCCGAGGATCTCTTCGCATGCGAGCACGAGTTCAACCGAGCGAACGATGATGCTCTTGAATGGGTTTCGCTCGCCACACTCGAGTCCCACTTCGTCGGCCACGGCTTCTGCCCTGGGTGTGAGATTGTCGTGGTTGAGGGTGAACCTTGCCATTGGTCCCACGTGATACGTGCCACGCTCCCGAAGTGTTGCGTGTAATGCATTCGATCGTTCGACATGGGTCTCCTCGAAGTGCTCCGGCCACTCGGAAACGTCGATGTCGAGTCCTTCGGATGACACGATGCGACCGTCCGTGATCGCGTATTCGTCAGGATGACGAAGTGCAACGAACTCGTACGGCATCTCGAAATCGGGAAAGTCGAAGCCGCTGACAAGTCGCACCGTTGCCTCTGATGTCGCGAGCGCCCACTCGAGCTCCTCGACGAGAGAGTCGAGTTCCTTTCGGGTTGGCGTTCGATAGAAGCCTCCAACCCGCATGTTGATGGGGTGGATCTCCCTTCCCCCGAGCAGCGTCATCACGGTGTTGCCCAATTTCTTGAGACGGAGGGCATTGGTGACGACCTCAGGTAGATCCTCAGCCAATTCGATGGCGCTTTCGTATCCCAGAAAGTCAGGGGCGTGGAGCATGTAGACATGGAGCGCATGGCTCTCGACCCACTCACCGCAGTACAGCATCCGTCGAAGCGCCCGAATCTGGGGATGCACCTTGGCCCCGGCGGCGAATTCCATCGCGTTGATGGAGCTCATCTGATAGGCGATCGGGCAGATGCCACAGATACGAGATGTTATGTCGGGAGCTTCGGCGTGTCGTCTGCCCCGCAGGAACGCTTCGTAGAATCGCGGCGGCTCGAAGATACTGAACTCGAGATCGATGATCTCATCACCGTCGAGCTTGAGATACATGGCGCCTTCACCCTCGACCCTTGCCAGATAATCGACGTTGATCTCACGCAGTCCGTTGTCATCTGTCATAGGCGGTACTCGCTTCCTTGAATTCAGGCGCATATGCATTGAATGTGCGAAGTGCCCTCACGAGATCCGGATCCTCGATGCCGAGTCGATGCCATATCTCTCGCAGAGACTCCATGTTCGGATCGATCGAAGGCCCGAAGCATCCGAAGCATCCACGATTGAAGGCCGGACAGATCGCACCACACCCTGCTTGGGTGACCGGCCCGAGACACGGTATACGCTGGGCCACCATGACACATGATGTGCCGGCAAGCTTGCACTCCACACAGACAGAGTGGTTCGGTGTGTTCGGGCGCCGTCCATGGAGGTAGGCGTCGACGACCTCCATGAGTTGATGCTTCGAGATCGGACAGCCGCGAAGCTCGAGATCGACCTCGACATGGTCGGAGATCGCAGTCGATGCCTCCAGCGTGTCAATGAACGCGGGGTTCGCATAGACGATCGAGATGAATTCGTTGACGTCTGTGAAGTTCTTGAGTGCCTGAATACCTCCTGCTGTTGCACACGCCCCGATGCTCACGAGTGTCGTGGATTCACGGCGGATCTCCTGGATCCGTTCGGCATCGTGGGCTGTCGTCACGGAGCCTTCGACGAGGGAGAGGTCGTACGGTCCTGCGACCTCGCGTCGCGTGGCCTCAGGGAAGTAGGCGATGTCGATGGCGCCGACGATGTCGAGCAGTTCGTCCTCGCAATCGAGCAACGTGAGTTGGCAACCGTCACAAGATGCGAACTTCCAGACGGCGAGCTTCGGCTTCTGGCGTATGTTCTTGGTCATAGTGATCCGATCCCGAGTCTCCGGGCGACCGCCGAGTATGGGAACACGGGACCGTTCTTGCAGATGAAATCCGCACCGAACTGACAGTGCCCACAGAACCCGATGCCACACTTCATGTTGCGTTCCAGGCTCAGATATATGTTGTCACGCGAAACCCCGCCGGCGTTGAGCGCTCGGGCAACGACCTTCATCATGATCTCAGGACCACAGATGACGGCAACGGTCTCTTCAGCCTCGCATCGGAGTCGGGGTATGAGCGGCGTGACGACGCCGATGGAGCCCCGCCAGGTGCTGTCCCCCCTGTCGACAGTCATTTGGAGATTGAAATCCGACCGTTCGTTCCATTCATCGAGCTCAGAGCGGTACAGAAGCTCAGACGGTGATCTCGATCCATATGCCAATCCGAGACAGAAGTACTGGTCCCTGTTCGCGAGTGCGTGATAGATCAGGGGACGCACCGGTGCAAGTCCGATTCCCCCAGCAACGATCACGAGATCCTTGCCCTTCGTCGTGGGCCACCCCGTACCGAACGGTCCCCGGATCCCGACCATATCCCCGGAGGTCAGATCACAGATCGCGTTGGTGACCGCGCCCACCGCACGCACTGTATGGATCAGTCGCTCAGGGTAGTTGGAGTCACCGGAGATGGAGACCGGGACTTCCCCAACGCCATAGATATAGAGCATCGTGAACTGACCTGGTAGGAACGCAAGCGGGGGGCCGTCGTCTGCCGCTTCGAACTCGAGAGTCACGGTGTCGAGAGTCTCCGATCGCTTCGAGATGACTCTGAACGGTCTTGGAAGCATCGGCTCGCGCAATGTCGGTTCGTCGTAGGTGTTTGCGGTCAATGCCATGTCATCCCTTCCCATACAGATCGAGAAGTTGAATCCTTGCGTAATGGAGACGCTGCGACGCCTCCCTCGCGACGATCTCCCACATGAGGCGATCGAGGTCGGCGTTTCGCTCACATTCGTCGCGCACGAACGTCGCGTCCATCACGGCCAGTCTGAGTCCCGTCACTGCTCTGGCCGTCCACATCCACCGATGGGGAGTCAACCGCCAGCTCAACCCGACAAGGGCGCCGTCGCTGAGGGTCTGGACGGTTGTCGCCGGTTTCGCAGGCCGTTCGACCTCAAGCGCAAGAATTCCCTCAGCGATGATGAAGAACCTCCTGGCTTGATCGTTCTCGCGGAACAGCACTTCGTCGGGCTCGAGCACGAGTTCGGTCGAGAGAGACTCGAAGAAGGCAAATTCCTCCTCATCCAATCGCGCCAACAGGTCGCTCGTCTGCCGTAGATCTTCAAGGTTCATACTGTCGCCACCTCCGTGTTCGCTCGTAGAGCCGCAACTTCAGCCGTGATATCGATACCTGCCGGACACCAGGTGATGCATCGACCGCATCCAACGCAGCCGCTCGTGTCGAACTGGTCTTGCCAGTACGCGAGCTTGTGCGTCATCCATTGGCGGTACCGCGAACTCGTCGAGGATCGAACCGGATGCTGATGCAGGTTCGTGAACTCCATCGTGAAACAGGAATCCCAGCGCCTCTGTCTGACGGCTGTTCCCTTGAGGTCTGTGACGTCCTCGACCGTCGAGCAGAAGCAGGTTGGGCACACAAGGGTGCAGTTCGCACAGCTGAGACACCGCTGTGCGATGTTCTCCCAGATGGGGTGCTCGAGATTCGATGTGAGGAGGTCGTAAACGTCGCTGGTCTCCATCGACCTACCCATGTGCGTCTCGGTCTTTGCGATTATGGAAGCGACCGTCGCCGCATCTCCATTTGTCGCCGCGCGGCCGGGAAGCTCGGAGAGGATCGTTGCGCCTGCCTCAGAGCCGGCTTCGATGATGAAGTCGTGACTGTCGCGTTCGAGAACTTCCGTGAGCACGAGGTCGAAACCTGCATCGGCACGAGGACCTGTACCCATGGAGGAGCAGAAGCATGTCCCGCCCGCAACCGCACAGTTCACCGCGATCATGAGAGCCCGGCTTCTCGACGTTGCGTACGTCGGGTCTGTGAATTCGGAGTCGAGGAAGACCCGGTCCTGGATGTCGACGGCTGCAAGTTCGCATGGCCGTACTCCAAGGAACGCGTATCGCGGGGGATCGAGCGGAGCGGATTCGAATCGCAGCACGCCATTGGTGCGGTCGACGCTCAGCAGCGTCATCTGGGGGGGGAAGAGGTACTTCTTCCATGTACGGGGGCCAACGGTATATCCAAAGACGGCGTCGTCGTTGCGCCGAGCGAGTTCGTAGCTTCCGGCGTCCTGGCGGTCCGTCCAACCAATGGGGAGGTC
>QMQC01000106.1 GCA_003648875.1 Actinomycetota bacterium | reverse complement strand
GGGTCTTCTTCGTTGCGGGGGCAGGATTTGCACTCGTGACCTTCGGGTTGCGAGCTACGAGTGGGCTCCGAATACCAGTAGGCACTGTTGCTTGACGTTGTTCAACGTATCCACAAATTGGAATGCCTGACAACGAGTGTCGGGCCGTGTCACCCTGTGTCAGGCGGTTGGGCACCAGTGATCCTCAGAACGGAACCCCCATACACAGTTGCGTCCGACTATCGGCGGCCACCGTGACGACGTAGTATTGACATCATGCGGAAACAGAGTTCCATGAACCGTCTCAGTGCAGTGCTCGCGACCCTGGCGCTTGCGTTGGTCGCCACAGCCTGCGGAAACGGGGATGGTGGCGAAGATGTTCTCGGACTGGGAGATCGGGATCTCGACCGATGCTCGCTCGTCAGTGCTCAGGAAGCGGAGCAGTGGCTCGGTGGCACAGTCTCGGCTGCTCCGTCCGACGGAATCGATGGCAAACCCGATCCGGTGACATGCCTCTACCAGGTCGACGGGTCGCCCAACAGCGTCTTCGTGCAGGTGTACGACGGCGAAGTCTTCTTCGCCGAGCCGGGTAGTGCTGCTCGGACTGGCGAGACCCTCGAAGGTCTCGGTGAAGACGCCTGGACCAAAGAGGGGGACGTGAACTTCCTCCAAGACAACTGGACGGCGAGCGTCACTCGAATCACGGGTCGCGTATCTGACGCCGATTTGCTCAAGATGGCCGAGCTGATTTCGTCTCGGCTTCCCTGATCCGGCGTCGACGACAGCACTCCCGCGGCACCCGTCTGCTGCCCGGAACATGTATGAATCGCCGAAATCCGCGATCTACGACGAGACCTGACGCTTCAGATAGCTTGCAGATCCCGGTGAGGATGACCGCCCGACCGGCTGGCCCCGAAACAGAACCTGTGAGGGCCACGTCGTGACTCTGAGACCCTCATACGGTGTGTAGTCGACCGCATCGTGTAGATCCCTGTGGTGGACCGTCCGCTCCACACCCGTGTCCCAGATGACCAGATCAGCATCGGATCCCGGAAGCAGGGCACCCTTCTGGGGATAGACGCCAAGAAACTGCGCGGGTGTCGTGCAGCATGCCTCCAGCGCTCTTTCGAGCGTGAGTCTTCCATCTGCAACTGCCGACATCATCAGCGGCATCCTCATCTCCACGCCGGGCATTCCGTTGGCAACCTCTGTGAATACCGTTGCGTTTCCGTTCGGGAGCTTCCCAGCATCCATCCGATACGGCGAGTGGTCCGAGGCAACAACGTCTATCTCTCCGGCAACAAGCGCTGCCCACAGTGCCTCGCGGTCCTCCGCCCCGCGAAGCGGCGGACTCGACATGAACGCAGCTGTGGTGGTCAGGTCCCCTTGAAGGAGCGCCTCGTCGAGCCAGAGATAGTGTGGGCAGGATTCGACCGTGACCGCAGCACCTTTCGACCTGGCCGACCTGATCTCGTCGAGGCTTCCGGCCGTGGAAATGTGCACGAGATAGATGGGGACATCCGCGCGGTCGGCGAACCTCAACGCTTCGGCAACGCCCGCACTTTCAGCGAGGCGGCTGTGAGATTCCTGATGACCCCTCGCGTCCGTCAGTCCTGTGGCGATCGCTCGTGATCGCCCCTCAGTGATCATCACGTCGTCCTCTGCATGGACCATGATCGACATTCCGTGGCGTCCCGCAGCCGCCATGGCATCGATGACCGCGTCGGGTGCGAGGCGCAGGCGGTCGTATGTGGTGAAGATCTTGAGCGACACAATTCCCCGATCGAGGACCCAATCGAGATCGGACTTGATCGACTCGCTCCACTCGGTGAGGATCAGGTGGAGAGCGACGTCGGCAACGGCCTCTCGACTCACCCGATCGACCATCGCGTTCACGACATCCCTTACCTGATCCCCCCGATGCTGGACCGCAAAGGCTCCAACCGTGGTTGTCCCGCCATTGATTGCAGACCACGTGCCCGAGTGGATGTCGTCGTCCGTCGGCACGCCCGTTGAAGATATTTGCGCCATGTGGCAGTGCGGGTCGACACCACCGGGCGTGACGAGAGCCCCCAGTGCGTCGATCTCGGTATCGCCAGACGCCGCAGCTGCGCCGAGTTCCTGCACTATCCCGTCTGAGACAGCGATGTCGGTAACGATGTCAGGATTCGAGCCGACCCGTGCGTTGCGGACAATGAGATCGACAGACAACTCAAACGCCCACAATCCTACCGATCGGGGTTCCTGTTCTCCGTTCCAATCGGTCGAGGAGTTTGGTGAGTTCATCCATGCTGTGGTCCGAGAGTTCGGGTGCAGGGTATCTCGCCGAGGAATGCTTCATTGCCCCTCGTCGCCGGAGAATCTCCTTGCGAACCGATATGCCCATACGGAGCTCATGCCGGTTGACGGGCAGATAGTCGTCGAAGAGATCGGCCGCATCGTCGATGTCTCCTTGGGAGAACAACTGCATCACGCGAGCCAGAACATCCGGAAAGGCAAACCCTGTCATGGCGCCGTCTGCGCCCCTGTCAAGCTCTTGTACCAGGTGGATGCCATTGTTGCCGGTGAGGATCGTGACCCTCCGCAGCCCGGATTCCTCCGCAGACCTGATCGCGCTCAGCTTCTCCAGGCCGGGTTCAGACTCCGCCTTGAGCATCTGAACCGAGGAACACGAGTCCACGATCATCCGCCATGCATCGAGCGAGATCTGCACACCGCTGGCCTTGGGGAAGTCCTGAACGCAGATAGGGATTCCGACTCCGATCGCATCCTCTGCCCGTCGGAAATAGCCAGCGACCGCCCTGTCACCGGCGGACCCTCGCAACGGTTGCAGCAATACGCCTGCGGCGCCTGCATCAGCAGCGAAGCACGAGAGTTCCGCGACTCTTGCGAGCGAGTCGTCTGACACTCCAACGATCACTGGGACCCTGCCGTCAAGGGCCTCAAGGGCAAGCACGATCAGGTCTTTGGCAGCACGGTCCGTCATCCGATTGGCTTCACCCATCACGCCGAGCAAGGCAACGCCCGTGGATCTGCACGCAACATAGAAGTCCATCAGAGTGGCGAGGGACTCCCTGTCCACATCTCCTCGAGGGAGCATCGGTGTCACCGCAACAGCGACCAGCCCTGACCTCGGCATCGTTGGTTCAGTCATTCACGCCTCCTTCGACTTGAGAACCGAGAGAGCCATCGAGGCCGCAGCCTGGGACGGGTCCACGACGGGAACCCTGAGTGCGAGTTCGAGACTTGATCGAACGTGGGAGAGGCCCGTGCACCCGAGCACCACGACTTCAGCACCCGCTGCAACCACAGCACGGGCAGTGGCAAGAGCGTCTGCGAACGCTTCGGGACCTTCGAGATCGAGCACGCCTCGTCCGATTGAAAGGTCGGACACAATGCGGCCCGAAAGGCCGAGACGGCGCCAATACCGCTCGTGTCTTCCAGGCGACGCATCTACGCTCGAGACAATCCCTACTTTGCGAGCCTGCGCCATGGCCGTCAGAACCGCGCACTCCGCAATCCCAAAGCAAGGTGCGTCAACGGTGGAACGGAGTTCGTCGACGCCAGGGTCAGAGAAGCAGGCGACAACGAAGGCTGAGGCTTGCTGGGACTGTGCCAGTTCGATCATCGGCTCAACGGCGTCGAGCACATCCTGATCGCTCTCGATCGCAATCGGTCCCCCGGTAGATGTCAACACCCGTACTAGCGCAGGTGGTACGACCGGTTCGATGGCGGCTGCAATCTGATCGCTGATCCGGACCGTCGAATTCGGGTTGATGACCACGATCGGATCCATGGGACTCCTGAGACGTTCGGTACTCTGCGACAGCGATAGCAGAACACTAACAGCACAGTTCAGACGCCAGAATGAGCAAAACCCTCAGGAATGTAGAGACCACGCAACTCCCCTGCGGGCATGCCCAGCGGCATCGATCTCGCAGCAACCGTCGAAGCTCACCAGACCTCGCGTACGTTTATGGCTTTCATTTGACACCAGGCTGCTACTTTGTTCGGTTGATGAACCAGTATTCGGCCCGCTGCACGAACGAAACCCGCTGAGGCACGATGCGGGTACTGGTAACAGGCGCTACCGGTTACGTGGGTGGGAGACTCGTTTCCCGCCTTCTCGACACAGGGCACGAAGTCCGGTGCCTCACCCATCAACTTTCTCGCGTCGACGGTTATCGCTGGCGCGGTCGGGTAACCGCTATGGAGGGTTCAATGTTGGACCCAGATGCATTGGCGCTTGCCCACGAAGGGTGCGACGTCGTTTACAACCTCGCACGCCCAATAAGCATTGGCCAAGCGGCCGATAGAGACAGGACCGCCGCGACGAACATGCGAGACGCTGCGTCCCAAGCCGGGGTTGGACGTGTCGTCTATCTTTCCGGCCTCGGCTCGACTTCTGGGGGTATCTCCCGATATCTCGCCGTTCGACATGAAATCGGACGCGTTTTGAGGACCGGGGACACACCTGTCACGGAAATCCGCACTTCTGCGGTCATCGGTTCCGGATCAGTCACCTTCGAGATGATCCGCTATCTTGCGGAAGTTCTTCCGGTGATGGTCACTCCCTCATGGACACAAACACCAACCCAGCCGATTGCGGTTCGCAATGTACTCGAGGTATTGACCGACATCATCGAGTTTCCGGACGAAGGTCACCGGATCATCGAACTCGGCGGCCCCGAGGTGCTCACTTATGAGCAGATGATGCGGATCTATGCTCAGGAAGCTGGGCTCACCAACCGGCGTATGGTTCGTTTTCCTCCGGTCGGTGCGGCTGTTTCAGCGTGGTGGGTGGCATCGGTCACGCCGCTGCCCATATCGATTACCAAAACGCTCATCGATTCTCTCGGCGATCACACGATCGTCGAACAAGACACGATCGGGGACATCCTTCCAGACTTCAAACCGTTCACCTATGAGGAAGCCGTGCGAAGGGCGCTGTATCGCACCAGCCATCTCGAAGTTGAGACCAGATGGTCCGACGCCGTCACGTATCCCGCGGCTCCTCTCCCGACCGATCCCCAGTGGACGGGCGGGAAGGTGTATACGGACGAGCGACAAGTGACCACCCTTGCCACTGCCGGCGATCTGTTCCGAGCCTTCACCCGCATCGGCGGAGACGTTGGGTACTACTCGGCAGGTTGGGCCTGGCACGTCCGGGGTTGGCTCGACCAACTGGTCGGCGGCTTCGGCCTGCGGCGCAATCGGCGGCACCCGGCCGAACTCAGAACGGGTGAAGCCCTCGATTTCTGGCGTGTGGCTGCCATCGAGAAGGACCGCCACCTCCTGTTGCGTGCGGAGATGAGGGTCCCGGGTGAGGCGTGGCTCGAGTGGACCATCACAGATGATGAGGAGTCGCGGACCCTCACGCAGATAGCTCGTTTCTACCCCCGTGGATTAGCGGGCCGTCTCTATTGGTACACCATGAAACCGGCCCACGGTCTGATCTTCGGTCCGATGATGAGAAGGATTGCCAAGGGAGCCGGAAGAGCAGAGTAAAGAGACAACCTGGCGTCGCGCTCTCGCTGGCTCAGCCCATTGGCTTTCGTGGTTTCAGAGGGCATCCCGTTTGCGCCCTGGAGCACACTCAATCCGACTGCGGAGAGTGGGCACCAATCGAACGCGCCGTCCCCACCCGACTTCCTCGACGGTAAGCGACAACGGGAGTTCTCCAACCGTTTGTCATCAGTTCGTCATCAGAGTACCGAAATGGGCCACTTCCAACACGAGAAAACCCTCAGGAATGTAGGTATCCCAAGGGTTTTCTTCGTAGCGGGGGCAGGATTTGAACCTGCGACCTTCGGGCTATAAGCCCGACGACAAAACTCCTGCACCGTTGAATGTCGCTCGTTTGACGATGGCTAGTGTCCTCGCCGAATGGCATATCTGTCAACGGGTGGCGACTCGTGTCAGGTCACTGGGCTTCAGCTGCCGCAGCAATACCGACGGACGGGTCCTAGAGAACAGGCCGAACCTGACCCACAGATCCAACACGAGAGCGCCATAACGGCACATATGCTCGCCCTGTGAGCCGAACATATTGCCGGTTATGGGCGGTTGCAGTGCGAAACATGGAGGCCGTCAATGTGCTTCTTTCCAACTGAGGGGATATAGGCGGTGGGTGCCGTCGATGCCTTTGAGTTCAGCTACCCGTTCGGTATCGAACGTGTAGTCGAATCGGCTGATCAGCTCCCGTGTCGCAGACGAGACGAGGATCTCGCCACCAGCCGCGGCCGACGTGACTCGGGCTGCTTTGGCTACTGCAAGCCCGGCGTAGTCGCCCCCGACTGAAATGGCTTCGCCTGTGTGTATCCCGATTCGTACCCTGAGTTCGCCGTCAGTCCCGGAACGTTCGATCCCTATTGCGGCATCGGCTGCATTGCGAGCGGTCGGGAAGGCGGCCATGGTGCCGTCGCCGAGGGTCTTGATGACCTTCCCTTCGTTGTCCTCGACGATGTTCGATACGGCGTCGAAATGGCTCTGAATGTCCCGGGTCCAAACCGAGTCGCCTCGCTGTTGCCCAAGACGGGTGGAATCTTCTATGTCGGTGAACATCAAGGTCACCGTTCCGCTGCTGCCAGCAATCTCGGTGATCTCTTCGACGCTGATAACAGTCAGAG
>QMQC01000105.1 GCA_003648875.1 Actinomycetota bacterium | reverse complement strand
CACTCGGCACCCATCGGGTTCTGGAGATCATTGAGAATGAGCAAGCGTGTCTTGTCTGTGATGCCGCGCTCGATCGAGTCGAAGTCGAACTCGAAATTCTCGGTGCCCTCGACGTATCCATACGGGACCGCGACACCGCCGTTGAACTCGATCTGGGACTCATAGATCGGATATCCAGGGTTCGGATAGAGGACCTCATCGCCCGGGTTCATCAGCGTCAGGATGAACTTGCCGATCGTGGGCTTGCCTCCCGGCTGCATCACGACGTTCTCTGTCGTGTAGTCGGTGTTGTGGGAGGCAGCAACGTCGGCCGCAACCGCCTCGCGAAGCTGTGGGATACCCGCATTCGGGCAATACCCCGTCTTGCCATCAGCGATGGCCTTCGCCGCTCCATCGACCACGGTGGAAGGGGTCGGAAGGTTGATATCGCCCAGGTGGAACGGGTAGACCCGGTTCCCCTTCGCTGCGAAGTTCGCTGCTTCTGCCGAAACAGCGAACGCGGTCTCAGTACCGAGGTTGGAGATCCGGTCTGCGATTCGCATGTTGGTGGTTCCCTTCTCTAGGAGGTCGAGTCGGTGGCGTTCACATCACCGATTTTACGTTGTCGGGGGACACCGAAGTGTCCCCCGAACATTGTCCTCACATCGTGATCGCAACCATCACATGGTGAGGGCCATTACAGCCTTCTGGGCGTGGAGCCGATTCTCGGCCTGGTCGAATACGCGACTCCAACGACCGTCGATAACTGCGTCCGTGACCTCGATGTTCCGATCAGCAGGGAGCGGGTGCATGTAGATGGCGTCCTCGTCTGCCATCTCCATGCGACGCGGATCGACGATCCAGTCCCTGTAGTTGTCTGAGATCTTCGCAGACTCATCGAGATCCGACGTGGTGAGCATGGAGCCCCATGCCTTGGCGTACACGACATCTGCGCCGCGCATGCCCTCTTCGAAATCCTCGACGATCTCAAACGAGCCGCGGGACTTCTTGGCGTTCTCCTCCGCCTGAGCAACGATCTCTGGCATCAGCTTGAACTCGGGTGGACGCGTCAGTCGCACATTCGCTCCGTAGCGGGTCATCAACAGGATGACGCTCTGGGGAACGCTGATCGGCTTCTGGTAGCTCGACGCGTATGCATAGCTCATGTTGATCGTGAGCTTGCGCGGGTCACCCTTCTGCTCGATGATGGTGAGCAGGTCCGCAAGAGCCTGGTGGGGGTGGTACCAGTCACACTGCATGTTGAGAACAGGTGTGCGGCTGGCCTCTGCAACTGCGCGGATGTAGTCGTTGCCGATGCCCCAGTCGACCTGACGGATCGCGATGCCGTCGTTGTAACGACCGAGGATCTCGCCGATCTCCTTCCACGTGTCGCCGTGGCCGATCTGGGTGCTAGTGGAGTCAAGGAACATGGCGTGACCGCCCAGTTGCGCCATTCCAGCCTCGAAACTCGCCCTGGTCCGCGTGCTGGCGAAGAAGAACAGCATCGCGAGGACCTTGTCGCGCAGTAGTGGATGCGGCTCACCGAGTGCTCTTCTGCGTTTCAGGTCGAGGGCGATATCGATGACAGTGTCCAGCTCATCCTTCGTCCATTCCTGGGTGGTGATCATGTCGCGACCGTGCAAGTGGGTCTGCATTTAGCTGCTCCTTTGTGCGTGTTCGATCTTGTTCATGTCCCGCTTCTCCTGCGGAGGAGGCGGAACCGAATGAGGTCATCGCGGAAATACGATGTGCCCCTCACGATGGGCGTGTCGTTCTGGTCAAAGCCGATCTCGTCGAACGAGATGGCCAATGTCCCGGGTTCGACCCCGAGTGCTTCTGCTGTGTCGGCGTCCAGGGACACGGGGACGATCTCTGACAGGTAGTAACTGAGAGTCCGGTTGCAGTGCTGCTCGATGAACTCGTATATAGGTGTTGCCTCGTCATTGGTGAATTCGGTGTCGGTGAGGTAGCGACTTGGGATGCGGTTGATCGTCATAATCACCGGATCCTCATCTTCAAGGAAGAGCTTCTCAATGACCAGCACCGTGTCTTCCGGACCGACTCCCAGAGCTTCGACGGTCATCGGGTCGGCAACCATCTCTTTCTCAGAGATGACGCGAACCGACGGCACATAGCCATGATCCTCGAGCACCTGCTCGTATGACCAGATGTCTTCCAGACGGGATTTGATCTGAAGCCCCTGCTCCCTCACGAAGGTACCCGCACCCTGTCTGCGGTAGATCGTGCCCTCGTGTTCGAGACGACTAAGGGCGTCGCGAACTGTGGTACGGCTCACTCCGAGATCATTGGCAAGCTCCACTTCGGGAGGGATGCGGCCGCCCTCGAATCCATCACTGGCAATGCGTTCCTTGATGTGCTCCTTCACCTGGTCGGTGAGTGACGGATTGCGTGTGATCATCGGGAACGGTTCAACTGGCATACGGTCATCATGTTGTATTATAGTATGACCAATGCATCCACGCCAACCCAAGGAGGACACGCATGCGTAGCTTCGCCGGACGCGACATTCTCTCGCTCAAGGAATTCGAGCGGAACGAGTTCTTTCACCTATTTGAGATCGCAGACCGCCTCGAGCCGATCGCTCGAGAGCGTCGAAACACCGATCTTCTCGCCCACAAGACGCTCGTGACGGCGTTCTATCAGCCGTCAACACGGACGCGTCTTGCGCACGAGGCCGCGATGCACCGTCTTGGTGGTCACGTAACAGGCTTCTCCGATGCAAAGATGACTCGCGCCGGCGACTTCTATCAGGAGTCGATCAAAGACACCGTCCACATGCTCGAGTATTACGGTGATGTGCTGGTCATGCGCCACTTCGAACAGGGCGCTCCACACGAGGCAGCCAAGTGGGCCTCGATCCCCGTCATCAACGCAGGCGACGGTTGGGGCGAGCACCCCACACAGGTTCTCACAGACCTCTACACGGTTCTCAAGGAGAAAGGGACGCTCGATGGGTTGACTTTCGTCGCGATCGGCGACCACCGCATGCGCACGATGCACTCCCTTGGATACGCACTCAGCCAGTTCGACGCCGAGATGGTCATCCTGTCCCCGGAGGAAATGGCTCCTCTACCTGAGTTCCTCGCAGAGCTCGACGACAAGGGCACGAACTACCGGACCGTCGAACACATCGACGAGGTCATCGGTGAAGCTGATGTCATCTACATGGAGCCCGTGATCCAGCCGGACTACACGATCCCCGTCCATGAGAGGCCTGACGACTACGGAGTCACCCCGGACAACTACAAGATCACGCAAGAGGTCATGTCAAGGGCCAAGGGTGACTCGATCATTCTCCACTCGCTCCCCCGCATGGACGAGCTTCTTCCTGAGGTGGATGATCTGAAGCACGCCCGCTACTGGCAGGAGGCCTACAACGGCGTTGTGATGCGCATGACCCTCATCTCGTCAGTCCTCGGAGCCTGGGAGTAATGCCAAGACTCGTCATCGCCATTGGCGGCAATTCACTGATCCCGGACGGCGACCACCAGACCGTCCAGGATCAGTATGCCGCTGCGGCTGAAACGGATGATCACATCGCTGCTCTCGTGGAGCAGGGATGGGACGTGGCGATATCGCACGGAAATGGACCACAGGTGGGGTTCATCCTGCGCCGATCCGAGCTTGCGAGCAGTGAGCTCCATGAGGTCCCGCTCGACTACTGCGGGGCTGATACACAGGGCGCGATCGGGTACATGCTCCAGCAGAACCTTGTCAACGACTTCCGCCAGCGCGGCATCGACAAGAGCGTTGCCACGATTGTCACCCAGGTCGAGGTGGATGCCAATGATCCGGCATTCAGGAACCCGGCGAAGCCGATCGGCTCGTTCATGGATGAAGAAGAGGCAATGCGTCGGCGCGACGAGGAGGGCTGGGACGTGCTCGAGGACGCTGGCCGTGGCTGGCGCAGGGTCGTTGCTTCTCCCCAACCGATGCGGATCGTCGAACTCGACGTGATACGCGGATTGCTCGACGCCGGCGTCGTCACCATTGCGGTCGGCGGGGGCGGAATCCCCGTTATCGAGAATGAATACGGCGATCTCGAAGGGATCGCTGCGGTGATCGACAAAGACCTCGCGTCCGCGATGCTCGCCAACCAGGTCGAAGCCGACCTGTTGCTCATCTCGACGGCGGTCGAGCAGGTTGCCCTGAACTTCGGTACCCCGGAACAGCGTTGGGTCGATCAGTTCACTCTCGATGAGGTGAAGCAGCATCTCGACGAAGGTGGGCATTTTGCGGAGGGCTCGATGGCGCCGAAGATGCGTGCGGTCGTCCAGTTCCTGGAGGCCGGAGGCAGGGAAGCGCTCATAACGAACCCGGCGAATCTCGAACGAGCCATGGCCGGTGAGACAGGTACCAGGATCGTTCAATGACGTTCGTCACAGGACTCACCTGTGTGATCTGTCACAAGACGTATCCGGCGGACTACGCCGGATACGTCTGTTCCGACCACGGCAATGAGGGCATCCTCGATGTCAGGTACGACTACGAGCGCATCGGTGCGACATTCACACGTGACACCCTCGCTGGGAATCGGGATCGTACGATGTGGAGGTATCGCCCACTGATGCCGGTCGCTCCGGACGCTGCTGTCCCACCGCTCACGGTCGGCGCAACGCCGATGTACGACGCGACACCGCTTGCCGCGACATTGGGCCTGTCCAAGGTGTGGGTCAAGGACGAGGGCCGTCAGCCGACTGCATCGTTGAAGGACCGAGCCTCGGCGATGGCCGTAGTGAAGGCACAGGAACGTGGAGCCGACATCGTGACCACCGCATCCACAGGGAACGCCGCAGCGGCCCTCGCCGGCATCGCAGCCAGTGTTGGACAGCGCACCGTCATATTCGTTCCGGCGTCTGCGCCCGAGGCCAAGATCGCCCAGCTCCTCGCATACGGATCAACCGTTGTCCTCGTCAACGGCACATACGGCGAAGCGTTCGACCTCTGCATGGAAGCATCGGCCGAGTACGGTTGGTACAACCGCAACACCGGATACAACCCGTTCATGACCGAGGGGAAGAAGACTGCCGGTCTTGAGATCCTCGAAGACCTCAAATGGGAACCACCAGACGCGATATTCGTCAGTGTGGGTGACGGGTCGATCATCGGCGGCATCCACAAAGCAATGAAGGATGCGGTCGCCCTCGGGTGGATCCATCGCCAACCGCGCATCTTCGGCATCCAGTCCGCTGGCAGCGACTATCTGGTTCAGGCATTCGAGAGTGGCGAGGATGTTCTGACGAAACCACCGATCTCTGCGGACACTGTTGCCGACTCGATCAGCGCCGACCTCCCCCGTGATCGGATCAAGGCAATGGCGGCTGTCACCGAGACCGGTGGTTCGTATCTCCGCGTCCCTGACGCCGAGATCCTCGCGGCGATTCCGACACTTGCCCGTGGCTCGGGTGTCTTCGCCGAGCCGGCAGGAGCAGCCCCGTATGCCGGCCTCGTAGCCGCCACCGAACAGGGACTCGTATCGTCTGATGACCGCGTTGTGTTGCTCGCGACCGGGAGTGGGCTCAAGGATGTTGCGTCGGCCATGAAATCCGTAGCCGCCGCCGGAACGAAACCTCTACGTGTCGATCCGAACCTCGACGCGCTCAAAGCAGCTTTCAACAACTGAAAGGATCAACCGCCATGATCGACCTCACCGTCAACGAGTCAGTTCTCGCGTCTGCCGTCAAGCAGGCGAGTGAACGAAACTTCAGAGTCCCAACGTTCAAGCAGATGCGGGATCCCAGCCTGATTCCTGATGACATCAAGGCTCGCCTCGGCAGTGTCGGCTTGTGGGATCTCGACCCTCTCAATCTTTACCGCATCACCTGGCACAACGAACCCAAGACGTCTGGCGGCGGGTTCGGCGGCGTGAACCATTTCGAGATTCCTCCCGAGATCAGCGGAGTCGACGCGCGGATCATCGTGCTCGAAGGCAAGTGGTTCCCGACCGGTGCACACAAAGTTGGTGCCGCGTTCGGTTGTCTTGCGCCTCGGCTTGTCAGCGGTCAGTTCGACCCGGCGACCCAGAAGGCTGTCTGGCCCTCGACAGGCAACTACTGCCGCGGTGGCGCATACGACTCGAACCTCCTCGGCTGCGAGTCGATCGCGATCCTCCCAGAGGGAATGAGCGCCGAACGCTTCGAGTGGCTCGAGGGTGTCGCCGGCGAGATCATCAGAACACCCGGTACCGAATCGAACGTCAAGGAGATCTTCGACAAATGCAACGAGCTTCGGGTATCCGGGCAGGATCTTGTCATCTTCAACCAGTTCGATGAGTTCGGGAACTACCTGTGGCACTACTCGGTGACCGGACCAGCCATGGTCGAGGTCCTCAACGACATCATGGGACCCAACGACAGGTTCGCAGGAGTAACCCTCACAACAGGCTCGGCAGGAACGATCGCCTCAGGGGACTACCTCAAGCAGGTCTTCCCCAACTCGAAGATCGTTGCCGGAGAAGCAACCGAGTGCCCGACGATGATCTACAACGGTTTCGGCGAACACCGGATCGAAGGGATCGGGGACAAGCACATCCCGTGGATCCACACCGTGGCGAACACGGACATGGCAATTGGTATCGATGATGAGTCCTCTGTGAGCCTTATCCGCTTGTTCAACGAACCAGCCGGCCACGAGT
>QMQC01000104.1 GCA_003648875.1 Actinomycetota bacterium | reverse complement strand
GTGGGAAGCGTCTCGATCTCACGATCGAAGAAGTTGACATCCATGGGAGCAGTTTGCATTACCGACCTCGTGTCGCGCAAACCGGGTGGAAGTTCACAGTCGCCAGTCTTCAGTTCACAGTCAGAAAGAGGACTTGCTCGCGGTCGGAGCGCCCGTGCCGACTGTCAACTGTCAACTGTCAACTGAAGACTGCTTCTGTCACCCCCGAAGCTTGAATCTCTGGATCTTGCCGGTTGCGGTCTTCGGCAGGTCATCGACGAACTCGATCCAGCGAGGGTATTTGTATGGGGCAAGACCCTCCTTGCACAGAGTACGCAGCTCACCCTTCAAGTCCTCGCTTGCTGCCGAGGCGTCAGTGAGAACGATGATCGCCGCCGGTTTCACCAGATCTGCGTCATCCTTACGACCGATGATCGCCGCCTCGAGGACAAGCGCATGCTCCATGAGTTTGGCTTCAATCTCGAACGGCGACGTCCAGATTCCACCCACCTTCATCATGTCGTCGCTTCGTCCCTGGTAGTAGAAGTAGCCGTCCTCATCGCACACATATGTGTCACCGGTGTCGAGCCAGTCGTCGCCAAGCATCGTTGCTGCTGTCTTCACGGCGTTGTTCCAGTAAGCCCTGGATGCCGATTGCCCGCGGTCGAGGAGACGCCCGACCGTTCCGACGGACACGTCATTGCCGTCCTCGTCAACGATCCGAGCCTCATAACCAGGGACAGGCTTGCCAGTGGCACCGGGCCGAATATCTCCGGGTAGGTTGGAGATGAAGATGTGTAACAGTTCGGTCGATCCGATACCGTCGAGAATGTCGAGCCCGGTGCGCTCCTTCCACCGGCTCAGGAGGTCCGGTGGCAAGGCCTCCCCCGCAGACACGCACAACCGTATGGACGACGTATCGGGTTCAAGCTCGTCATACGCCGCCAACTGTGCTGCATACAGTGTCGGCACGCCAAAATACAACGTCGGACACAACTGACCGATGACTTCGAAAGTCGTCTCCGGGGTGGGCCTGCCGTCGAAGAGAATCGCCGTACCACCAACCCACAGTGGGAAAGTCATGCCGTTCCCGAGACCGTATGCGAAGAACAGCTTGGCAGCTGAGAAGAACACGTCGTCTTCTCTGGCGCCAAGCGTCTCGACACCATATCTCTGGGATGTGACCACCATGTCACGGTGGCGGTGAATCGCACCCTTCGGGTTGCCCGTCGACCCCGACGAGTACAGCCAGAAGCAGTCGTCGAGCGAGGATGACGCGAACGGCTCAAGATCTCGCGACGCGTCCTCCAAGAGGGATCGCATCGTTTCACCGACCCCTTCGGTCCGGATTCGATGGGCCGGACCCGGGGTGACAGCGTCAAGCGCAGGCACGACCTCGTCGTCGTACTCAGGGGACCATATGACTGCAGCCGCCAGTGAGTCGCTCAGGACGAATTCATAGTCGCTGGCCCTCAGCAGCGTATTGAGCGGGACGGGGATGAGCCCCGCTTTGATGGCACCCCAGAAGATGTAGTAGAAGATGGGATCATCCTTGACCACCATGAGGACCCTGTCCCCGCTGACAAGACCCAGATCCTTGAGGGCGTTCCCCGCCCTGTTCACTCCGTCGACCAATTCCCCGTAGGTGATCTCTTCGCCGTGGGTCGTGCGGATGGCGACCTTCTCGGCCCTTCCCTCTGCGATGTTCCTGTCGATGAATGGCACGGCAACATTGAACGTCTGAGCAAAGGTCAGCTCCTCCGCCGTGACTGCCACGGTGTGCTCAATCACGATTGCTTCTCCCTTGGCTCCGCATGTCTGGGTTCCATCGCCACCGTAGCAGAGCTCCCACTTCGGCTACCCAACATCACTTGACCGCCCGTCCGACAACGCCAGATATGGCCGCTGTTACGCTCGCAACATGCTTGTCGACTTTCGTACCCATCCTGATCGCTACCGACACTGGCGCCTGACGATCGAAGGCGTCGTAGCGCGCCTCGGCATGGACGTCGACGAAGGAGGGGGGCTCGGACCCTGGAAACTCAAGATGAACTCCTACGACCTGGGCGTCGACATCGAGCTCTACGACGCCACACAACGCCTCCGTTTTGAGCACCCCGATGTGAGGGTGGTCGTGATCGAATCACTCAAGGAGCGGATCTTCTGCGCTGGGGCCAACATCGCGATGCTCGGTAGATCCACCCACTCGGAGAAGGTGAACTTCTGCAAGTTCACGAACGAGACGCGCAACGGGATCGAGGATGCGAGCAGGAACTCCGGCCATTCCTATGTCGCAGCCCTCAGTGGCAACGCCGCCGGCGGCGGCTACGAGCTGGCCCTCGCCACAGACCACATCATCCTCGTCGACGACGGCACGGCTACCGTTGCCCTCCCAGAGGTGCCGCTCCTCGGCGTGCTCCCCGGCACCGGGGGGCTCACCCGTCTCGTTGACAAGCGATTCGTCCGACGCGATCTCGCGGATGTGTTCTCCACCGTCGAGGAGGGGGTCAAAGGCCAGCGAGCCCTCGAGTGGCGTCTCGTCGATGAACTCGTTCCAACATCGCGGTTCCAGGAAGTCGTCGATGAACGTCTCGCGGAGATCGCGCAAGCGAGTGAACGTCCCGTTGGCGGCCCTGGCATCGAACTCACGCCCCTGGAGCGGGAGCAATCCGATACGGTCATCACGTACCCCGACCTCCGTGTCGAATTGGATCGCAGCGCGGGCACAGCGATCATCGTCGTTCTCGGCCCCACGCTGGCACCTCCCCGAGACCCTTCCGAGGCGGTGAGGATCGGGGCTTCGTTCTGGCCGCTGGCGATGACACGGGCGCTCGATGATGCGATCTTGCATTTGCGCACCAACGAACGTGAGATCGGCACATGGTTGCTCAAGACCGAGGGCGACCCCGATATCGCTACAGCCCACGATGCTTTTCTGATCGAGCACGCCGATCATTGGGCCATAAGCGAGATCGTTCACTATCTGAAGCGAACCCTTCGCCGCCTCGACGAAACCTCCCGATCCACGTTCGCTCTCGTTGAGCCTGGAAGCTGTTTCATCGGCTGCCTTGCCGAGATCGCGTTCGCCGCCGACCGCTGCTACATGCTCGACGGAACCTTTGCCGACTCCGACCTGCCGTCTCCCCGGATCCGTCTCACCCACATGAACCTCGGGCCCCTGACGATGGACAACCACCTCACGAGGCTCGCGACTCGTTTCTGGGGACGCGATGACGCTCGCGCGACGGCCGAAACTCTGATCGGCAGGGACCTCGATGCCATCGAAGCTCTCGATGCAGAACTCGTCACCTTCGCCTACGACGACATCGACTGGGAGGACGAGCTGCGGATCGCTCTCGAGGAGCGCGCTTCGTTCTCGCCGGACGCGCTCACAGGCATGGAGGCGAACCTCCGCTTTCCCGGACCTGAGACGTACGAGACGAAGATCTTCGGTCGCCTCACCGCGTGGCAGAATTGGATATTCACGCGACCAAATGCATCCGGACCCGAAGGCGCCCTCCAGCGCTACGGGACAGGCATCCGGCCCGATTTCAGCCGTAAACGAACGTAAGGAAGGGGTCTGAGGATGGCCGAGAGCACTATCGACTACACGACGCTCATGCCAAACAATGTCGGACTTGCCGACGATCCGAGGCTCCTGCGAGCACTTGAACGGTGGTACCCGAAATACCTCGAATGGTGGGTCGCCATGGGACCCTCCGGATTCATCGATGAAACCCCGTTTCAGGAAACCGAAGTGTGGCTGCGCACCGCGGTGAGCGTGGAGAGGGACGGCTGGGCTCAATTCGACTATGTGAAGATGCCGGAGTACCGATGGGGAATCCTCCTCGCCCCGCCAGAAGAGGGACGCACGATCCCTTTCGGTGAACACAAGGGACAACCCGCGTGGCAGGAAGTTCCCGGAGCGTATCGGGCGATGCTTCGACGCCTCATCGTGATTCAAGGAGATACCGAGCCAGCATCAGTCGAGCAACAGCGATTCCTCGGTCGCACCGCCCCATCGTTCTACGACATGCGGAACCTATTCCAGGTCAACGTCGAGGAGGGCCGTCATCTGTGGGCGATGGTCTATCTCCTCCAACGTTACTTCGGACGCGACGGCCGTGAGGAAGCTGAAGAGCTGCTCCGCCGCCGTTCCGGCGACGCTGACCGTCCCCGGATGCTCGGCGCCTTCAACGAGGAGACACCCGATTGGCTGTCCTTCTTCCTATTCACCTATTTCACCGACCGCGACGGGAAGATGCAGCTTGAGGCGCTCGCCCAATCCGGTTTTGACCCACTCTCGCGTACATGCCGTTTCATGCTTGCCGAAGAGGCACATCACATGTTCGTTGGCGCCACTGGTGTCGGCCGCATCGTCAAACGGACAGCTGAGGCTATGCGCGACGCAGGTATCGAGGACCCCTATGACACAGAGCAGATCAGGGCCCTCGAGGTCATCGACCTGCCCCTCATCCAGCAGAAACTCAACCTCCATTTCTCTCTCACGCTCGATCTCTTCGGATCGGAAGAGTCGACGAACGCGGCGAACGCCTTCCACGCGGGGTTGAAGGGCCGCTACCACGAGACAGCCTTGGACGACGACCACCAGCTCGTGGAATCCACCTATCCCGTGACCAAGTACGTCGATGGTGGCTTTCGTGAGATCGATGTACCGGCTCTCAACGCTCTCAACGCGAGGCTTCGCGACGACTACGTCGCGGATTGCGGGGGTGGCCTGCGGCGCTGGAATCGCTACATCACAGATGCCGGTATCGACTTCGAACTGAGCCTTCCCCACATAGCGTTCCACCGCAAGGTCGGCGAGTTCGCTGACCACCACGTGACCCCTCAAGGGGAGTTCGTTGACGAGATCACATGGAATGCGCGTTCCGCCGAGTACCTGCCTGGTGACGGTGACAAGGAGTTCATCGAGGTCCTGATGCAGCAGGTGACGACGCCTGGCGAGTTCGCGTCGTGGATCGCCCCGCCCCGGAAGGGCATCGGAGGCCAGCCCGTCGAGTTCGAATACGTGCAGATCCCCGGCACCGTCTGAGGCGCCGCGCAGCACACTCTTTGGACGGCTACACAGTTCAATCATCACAGATGCCGTGCGACCATTGAAGGACCGCCCACAAGCCGCATCGTCATCCTCACAGAGCGGAACACCTGGCTACTCTCGGATCGATGCCTCTGACCCGCCTCACATTCGTTTCGGGAAAAGGGGGAACCGGAAAGTCTGCGGTAGCCGCAGCAACCGCGATCGACTTCGCACGACGCGGTCACAGGGTGCTCGCCATCGACATGGTCGGACAGACGGGACTCGCAGCCCATCTCCGAGCTCTGAAGCTTGGTTACAGCCCCGTCGAAGTTCGACCGGGACTGTTTGCCATGGCCATGAACCGATCCGATGCACTTGACGAGTATCTCAAGGCGCAGCTACACGTTCCCCAGGGTGCTCCCACCCGCCAACTCAGCTCAGCGCTCTCCGTTCTGGCTGACACCGCTCCAGGTGTGCGAGAAATCGTCAGCATCGGAAAGCCGATCTACGAGACGCGGTCGGGAAAGTGGGATGTGGTCGTCGTCGACGCGCCCTCACTGGGACAGTTCCAGTCATATCTCCGGGCACCGCGGACCATTGCTGAGCTCGTACCAACAGGGAACGTGCGTCGATTGGCAAGCCGACTCGAGGCGACTCTGAAGGACACCAACGTGACCTCGATCCAGCTGGTCACGACACCTGCCGAGCTGCCGACACTCGAGACCCTGGAAGCAATCGCCGCCATCAGGGATGAGTCGCTCGGCCCGGACCCGATGGTCGTGCTCAACCGCATGCTTGGGTCATCGGGAATGTCCAGGTCTGAGCTCGAACATCTGGGAGATGGGCCGGTTCGTGAGGCTGCGACGCTGCAACTCGATCTCGAAGTTGAGCAGACCTACTGGGCGAACGAGCTTGCGCACCGATCAGCGCTTCCATATCTGTTCGGTGTCTTCACTCCCGGCGAGGTAGCAGAGCAGCTCGCTGACAGAATCGGTTCTTCTCCATGACAACGACAGTCATCGTCACTGGAGCAGGGGGGGTTGGAAAGACGACGCTGTCGGCCGCGCTCGGCGCCGCGATCTGTCAGCAAGGAAGACCGACGCTCGTGCTCACGATCGACCCGGCGAAACGGCTCGCTGATGCATTGGGAATCCAGGAACTCGGGGACACGCCCGTCCGCATCGAGGGTGCTGACGGCATGTGGGCAGCGATGCTCGACGCGTCGGCTTCCTGGGAAGCAATCATCCACAGATACGCTGATCCAGAGATCGGAGAGCGACTCCTTGCCAACCCCTATTTCCAGGCCCTGGCAGATCGCTTTCCTGCGGCACAATCCTATGCGGCGGGGGAACGAATGGCGGAGTACATCGAGACCAAACAGTTCGATGTCATCGTTGTGGATACACCACCCTCGGGAGGGGGCATCGACTTCTTTCAGGCACCTGCCATGGCAAACGACCTGATGTCAGGCAAGCTCCTCAGATGGCTCACCGGCTCGAATCTTCCCGGACGGCGCTTGCTCTATCGATTCACCGCAAAGCCGATACTCAGAGTTGCAGACGCGGTTCTCGGCGGGCCGATGCTGAGCGAAGTCACCGACTTCCTTGTCGATCTGCG
>QMQC01000103.1 GCA_003648875.1 Actinomycetota bacterium | reverse complement strand
GCGATACATGCGGTGCCACCACCGCCAAGACAAACCAACGTGGGCGTTACTGGACTCGAACCAACGACCCCCGCCTTGCAACAGCGATACATGCGGTGCCACCACCGCCAAGACAAACCAACGTGGGCGTTACTGGACTCGAACCAGTGACCCCCGCCTTGTAAGGGCGGTGCTCTAGCCAACTGAGCTAAACGCCCGGGTCGGGCAATGGTAGGGGAAAGAGCCCGTCAATCGAGACGGATCGTGGTACCCGGCTTCGTCGTTCGCATGAGGCCGGCACGTTGGACGAAGCTCGTTCCGTCAACGCTCGAATTCGTATTGGTGCAGCCGCCGGCAGCATGTGGCTGGTAGTCAACGCGCATCGATTGGACCGACCTGACGCCACCTCCCAGGGACACCGCTATCGCGTTGGACCATCTCGCCTCGAAACCGGGGCCGTCGCACGGTGCGTATGACTCGACGTACATGACCGGAGCTCGCATGTGCGGACTACCGCTGATCAGATCGCGAATCACTTCGCGCCGTCCGGTCTGAACGTTGGTCACCGAACCGGTCCAAGGGAACCTCCCGTCATCGTGCTCCTCCCCCCGTTCGATAGTGAGCTGATAAGGCACCCCTTCTTGCCACGAGAAGTCCCGCGTCGCAATGTCATCCGTCGCCGAGGGAAGACCTGGAGTGGTCGAATCGAGTGGGTCGCCGTTTGCGGCGTATCCACTCCAATTGACCGAGCTTCTGTCGGGAAATCGCGGGTGATGCTGAAGTCCGAGATGGCAGCTTCCACCGTCAGGCTTGACGAGAGCGCCTTGGATCGCAAAAGAGACAAGCCGGTCGATCTCGGGCCGCCGCGCCACCTCCAACGTGACAGAAACCTCGATCAGACGCTCTCCAAAGGGCAAGTCCCACCACAGAAAGAATGAAGAGGCGCCACTCGCACTCGTCGGCGCGCCGGCCACACGTTCCCCGACACGCGGTGAAAAGAAGTTTCTGACCCAATCGCGCATGGTCGGACCTTACTGCCGACATGCTGTCGGGCAAAGCGTTCTCTACGCTCCGCCGGTGACAGTTGTCAAGAACCCTGTGGTACGCGGTGTGCTGATGGCTCTGGGTTGGCTCTGGGTCGTCATCGCGTTCGTCGGGATCGTCGTTCCGGGCCTGCCTACGACGGGCCCGATACTTCTGGCAGCGTTTCTCTTCTCGAAGTCATCGGAACGCTTTGATCGCTGGTTGTTGACCAACCGATTCTTCGGAGGGATCGTGCGGGACTGGAGATCCGGGAACGGATTCACTGTCCGAGGGAAGACGATCGCGGTTGGGGCGATCGTTCTGTCATTCGGGATCACAACCATCTGGTTCGTGACGGCTCCGTACGCAAGACTCGCCATGTGGCTACTGGCGATTTCCATCGCGACCTACATAGTCACGAGGCCAACAAAGACGAGAGGCAGAGCAGCGGAACGAGTCTCGGCTTGAGGTGACCGTCCGGGCGTCTCAGCCGGTGAGGTGCTCCTCACCAGTCGTCGGAAGGTTCTTAGGCATCAATGGATTGGGACGATGAGCGTGGTAATGGCGAAGCTCTTCAGCGTCACACAGGGAACACAGGAGAACAGGACGGGTCCCAACCACCGATAACTGCGTCCCGCGAGACTTCTCGACGATCGCAAGAGGGACGGTCTGAAGGTCGTCTCCTCCGCACCTGCCGCATTTCTTGGCAAGAGGCCTTTTCCATTCTGCGCCGCAGCGCTCGCACTGCATGCTGATCGAATCCGCAGATCGCGTACCCAGAAGATTCTCTTCCTCGCCGCAGTCCGGGCACCTGACATCGATCGCCATCAGAGATGCAACAAAGCAGAGAGTCCCGCACGCGCTATGGCATAGGGTCGCCCGTACTCGACGAACGCTGCCCCGACCGATCGCTGATCGTCCCGGGCTGCAGTAACCATTACAACGGTCCCCTCCGCGGTCTCGACCTCGGTGACATCGATTTGCGCGCCATGGGAACCATCGACGATCAGCGCGACACCATTCATGACGGCATCATCGACACTCCCCTCTCCACTGACGAGCTCACTGTGGATGCCACCCGCGCCATCCTCGATCTCAACCGTCACGCCTCCGGCCGATTCGATGACGGCAACCCGGACGATCATCGGACTCTGTCCCGCTGCTGGCTGAAGCTGCGTCGGAACGGAGCTCTGCTCACCGTTGGGAATCAGATCACCGAGCCCTCGGCCGAGCCCGATCCGTCTTCTCTGTGTCGTCTGTTCTGGCACCGCTACCGATGGGATGGACTTCCGAGGCAATCCATCAACAAGCTCCCTCGCGTCGGTATGTGTCGCACCGGGCAGGGCGTCAGGATCGGCCCGAAGGTTGTCGGTTGTCAAATCTCCTCCGAGCGTTGCACCATGACGATAGTGGTGGCCTGGACTCGAGCCGGCCTACAGCTTCGTGCGTGTCTGGATCATGATGCAAGCATCGATGAGCGCAGGAATACCGAGCTCGACCACTCGTTCGCGCACGGCGTCGTCGGCAGCGCCCGGCTGGATCCAGACGGCGACATCGTCGATGTCAGAGATCTCATCGAGGAGCCTGAGCGTCCGGGACGGTGGCACCACGACGTTGATGATGTCCGGGGCCTCCGGAAGATCGCCGATCGACGCAAACGTGGCATCACCGTCCACAGTTGGTCGCCCGGGGTTTACAGGCACAACCCGATACCCCTTGGTCTTCAGATCGCGGTAGATCTTTCCTCCGTACTTGCCCGGTTGGTCCGTCGCACCCACCACTGCGATCAACGGATCAGCAAGCTCAAGACGCGCAGACACTGGATCATTCATGCTGGATACAACCATGGCTCCTTCTCACTATTCCTCCAGGCCCTGATCGCCCGGAGTCCTGAACACCGCGCCCAACGTCGCAAAGAGGACCTCCAGGTCGAGCCTTGTTGATCGCGTCTCCACATATTTCACATCCCACTCCGTGCGCTCGGCAAGGGCTATCGAGTCCCTGCCGTGCACCTGAGCAAGACCGGTAACCCCCGGCTTGACCTGGAATCGCCGATGGTCGAGCCCTATCAGCTCAGCCTCCTCCTGGACAAGGGGCCTCGGACCGACCAAGGACATCGAGCCCTTGAGAACATTCCAGAAGTTCGGCAGCTCATCGATCGACCACTTTCGAAGCTTTGCCCCCACGTTCGTTATCCGAGGATCCTCATCGATCCTGATCGTGTACTCGCTGTCGTCTGCTCCGGACCTTGCCAGCTCGTCAAGGTGATTCCTGAACACCTCTTCGTCCTGGTCGAAGATCATGGTTCTGAGTTTGACCATCCAGAAGAGCTCTCCACCTCTTCCGACCCGACGTTGCCTGAAGAAGGCAGGTCCGGGCGAGTCCCGCTTCACCGCGAGAGCAGCGACGAACATCACAGGGAAGAGCAATACGATTGCAACCATCGCCCCGGCGATGTCGAGCGATCGCTTGACCACCTGATAACCATGAGAGATCTCGCTCTCATCCGCGTCTCTCATGAGCGCTGCGCCAACGAGCGCCCCAAGCGCAGCGATCTCGCCAACCATGAACGCCATTACAACGTGAACCACCGGGTCGTCGAATGGCAGGACGATCATGACAACAGCAGCGACGACGGCGATGAGCCAAGCAACACCTAGCCTCAACGATTGACCCTTCGCCACGAGAATCTGGCCGATGAAGAGGCCGCCTGCAGCCATGACAACCCCAGCTCCGGCAACAGCTGCCACATACGCGGTTGGAGCGAACCCGGAACCGAAGGCGATGCCGACCAACAACGGACCGAGCAGCGCGCCGAGGAGCGCGCCCACGACAGAGAGGAGACCGGACGCGATCGCGATTCCACGAGCCCATGCCCGAAGCTCTCGCCTTTCACCACGTGCAGCCATCTCGGTGAACGAAGGGAGGATCCTCGCGATCAGGTTGTATCCAAGGGTCAGCGGTGCGCGAGCGATCAGCAGCGTTGCAAAGACGACGGAGAACTGCGCATTCGTCGCACCGAGGCGTGACGCCACCAGGGGCCCAGCCAGAAGAAGAGCTTGGGAAGCGGCTGCAGCAAGCACCAGTCCCGAAAGCAAACCCTTGTCCTCGAATCCTTCGATATCAGCACCGGTGACCCTCGGCTCGGATCGAGATGGCTTCCACGGACGCCATGCGATGATGACAAGCGGACCAAGAACATGAGCCCAGGCAAATCCGGTGACCGTTGGGGCAAGGACAGCGACCGACACGGCAATCGCCAAGCGGAGTGCCGATGCTCCAGCAGACGCATGTCCGTATGAACGGAACCGTCTCTGTCCTGCGAGATACCCACGCCCGACGGCAAAGAAGAAGTGCAGAGTGACCGTAGCAAGGACGAACAGGACGAAGACCCGACGCGACGAGAACGCGGCGAAGTAGTCGTCGCCCGATACCGCTACTACAAGCCCTGCAGCAGCCGCGGCCGAAACAGCGAGCGCTACCGCCCTGGCGGGAACCACCCAACCTCTGGCTCCCAGGGTCAACCTGCGAATCACGAACTGCTCGATCGGCATCAGAACAACGACAAACGACAGAAAGTGCGCGGTGAGCAGAATTCCGATGGCGGCAAACCCTTCGGTCCCAAGGGATCGCCCGGCAAGGAACTGATACGCATATCCACCAATTCCTGCTGCCAGGCTTCCGACGACGATGTCGAGCGTCCCGTCGCTGCGCATATATGCATAACGAGCAGCACGACCTTCTGACTGGTCCTCGTTCGATTGGTCCTTTGGGTCTTCCACGATTCCCCGTATCGGCGAATCGGAGAATACTTCAGACAGGGAGCAGGTATCAGGTTTCACGCCTCAGCAACCGGTCCCGGGCTCTTGATTGCCTGATCTGCAGCCGAGCGATGTGACCTGTCGTATGACCCGCCTGACTACCGCGCAATACGCTCACTACATGGACCCTCCACCTAGCATCCCTGCCGATGGAAACCTCCTCCACGTCATCCAACAGTTCGAGGCCGTTCGTGGCAGCCTTCGCGTCGGCGATCCTGCCAGGTGTCGGTCAATTCATCGGCGGCGACTCGCGCCGCGGGGCCAGACTGTTGATGATCGATGCTGTGATCGGTGCCGTCTTCATCATCGTGTTTCTGCGCGGGGGTTCTTCGCCAACGGAAATTCTCCTCTCGGCTGCGGCGCTGTGGATCAAGCCATCTGCCCTCGCGCTGATGATGGTCGCGAACATCATTCTCCTCGGCTATCGCGTTTGGGCAGCAGACGATGCATATCGCCTGGCCAAGCGAAGACACGGCGCCGTAACTCCTGCACGATCCGGATTGATCCTTCTGGGTGCTGTGATTCTTGGCAGCGTACTGCTTGTTCCTCACGCCGTGTTCGGATACTACGATCTCGTCACCTACGACACTTTGACATCTGTGTTTGGCAGCAACACGGTTGCCTCTTCTACGGACACAACCACGACACAACCCTCTCCCCCCGTGACGGACGGTTCCGGGAACACGGTGGCTACGACCGTTCCGGACACGACAACGACCGAGCCAGCGTCGAACGCGTTCGACGACGAGGAACGCCTGAACATTCTTCTCATCGGCGGAGACTACGGTCAGGGCAGGACGGGCATCCGGACCGACACGATGATCACTGTGTCGATCGACATTGTGACAGGCGAAGCCGCAATGTTCTCGGTTGCGCGGAACTGGACACAGTCACCGTTACCCGAAGGTATGGGGGTATGGGATTGCGCCTGCTACCCAGAACTCATCAACGAACTCTGGGTCGCAGGCACACAGTATCCAGACGCCTTTCCCGGCCCGGGCACACCATCAGAGAATGCGGTCAAAGGCGTCATCGGCAGATTCCTAGGTGTGGAGATCGACTACTACGCAATGGTCAACCTCGACGGCTTTGTCGAAATCGTCGATGCTCTTGGAGGCGTGGACATCTACGTGCCCTCGAAGGTCATTGACGAGAACTACCCCCACGAGGATGGATCGGTCGAGCGAATCGAAATCGATCCCGGTTGGCAGCAGATGGATGGCCACCTCGCGCTCGCCTATGCCCGCACGAGACACCAGGACTCCGACTACTTCCGAATGAGCAGACAACGCTGTGTCATCGAGGCGATGATCGAGAAGGCCGACCCTGTGTCGCTCCTTCTCAACTTCGGCAACTTTGCAGACGTCATCAAACGAACAATGCAGACTGACATCCCGCTCGAGGCGCTACCACAACTCATCGAGCTGCTTCCTGCGGTCGACATCGACAACGTCGTGTCCATCCGGTTCATCCCCCCTGAGTATCACCTCAAATACAGGGACGATGGGAAACCGGGTAGGGTCGCAAACATCGACCTCGTTCATGAGCATGTGGAGCTTGTCATCAACGACCCTGAACGTGCTGTGAGAGAACTCGGTCTTGAACAGTTGGAAGAGGTTTGTGGGGATCCGAACGCCTGATACCAGGCGCCTGAGACGACGCGCCTGAACGCAAGATTCAGAGTACGTGGGTCGCTCGCTGATCAATCCTCGAGCTCTACCGTCACCAGCTCGTCTGATCGTCGATAGATTCGGCCTTCGATCTTCCGGGTCACGATCCACTCCCTGATGAATAGGATCGGTCTGGACCCACGAGCTTCTTCGGGCAGCCCGATTCCGT
>QMQC01000102.1 GCA_003648875.1 Actinomycetota bacterium | reverse complement strand
TCAGGTTCGAACACGAATTGGGCAATGGCCGTTCGCTTCGAGGCTTGCGGGTACGCCTGCCATACGAAATTTCCGAGACCCCAAGCAATCGGTCTGTTGTGATACCACTCAAGCGGCTGGAGCTTGTGTTGGTGGTGACCGAAGATGCCGTCGGCTCCTGCATCGATCCACGCTTCGGCTTGTCTCCTCTCGAAGCTTCGCGGTCTTGTGGTTCCCTCCTCGCCCCAGTGCGCCGTGACGAACACGAGATCAGCGGTCTCCTTGGCTCTTGCGATCGCTATCGCGATGGACTCGGTGTTGTCACCGTGGGTCATGCCTGGTCGATCGGTCAGGGCGAGCCAGGAGCCTGACTCAGGATTGACGCCCCCGCTTCCGATGACTGCGATCGTCCAACCCTTGACCTCCAGCACGACCGGTGCGTAAGCCTCGACAAGGTTCGCGCCGGTTCCAACCGGTGCGATGCCGACATCGAGGAGGTTCTGTTTCCCGTCGAGCATCGCATCGAAGCCGTAGTCCATTGCGTGGTTGTTCGCGAGGTTTGCGACCTCGACCCCTGCAGCAGCCATCGAATGAAGCGCATCGGGATCACATTGGAAGACCCACGTCTTGTTCCACGGCGTTCCGAGATCCGATGGAGAGCATTCGAGGTTGACGATCGTGAGATCGTCACGTGTAAATGCACCGAAGAGTCCCGTCCACGCGTCCTCGTACCCGGTCGTGGGGAACGTCCGGACGAATCCCGGGTCGAGGTTCACGTCACCCGTTCCATTGACGACCAGTCGCCCCCGAGGTGTCTCGATGGGTACATGAACCGTGGATGTCGTGGTTGTCTCCACGGGTGCGGTCGTTGTGGTGGTCACAGGAGCAAGCGTTGCAAGGGGTGGCAGCGTGGTCGAGGGTGTTTCGATGACTATTTCTGATGCGTTGCAGGACGATGCGAACAGAACAAGGGCAAAGATGGCGGCTGTGCTCCCCGGATGCATGGTTCCACGGTAACGCGGTCTTCTGCGTCCTCTCAACGCAAGAACACCCCGATAATGGCGTCATGCTGACGATGATCGATGTTCACAAGCGCTTTGGTGATGTTCTTGCCCTCAACGGCGCTGGGTTCTCTGTGGAGCGGGGGCGCATCCTTGGGTTCCTCGGACCGAATGGTGCCGGCAAGACGACGATGATGCGCGTCATCTTCGACCTCGTCCATCCCGATAGTGGCATCGTGACGTGGAACGGGATACCCGTGGACGCAAAGGCGCGTTTGGGTTTCGGCTACATGCCCGAGGAGCGGGGTCTCTATCCGAAGATGAAGGTCGTGAACCAGCTGGTCCACTTTGCGCGCCTTTCGGGTCTGTCCAACGATGACGCACGCGACGCTGTTGAACACTGGCTTGGAGTGCTTGGTCTCGGTGATAGGGCAGATGCCAAGTTGGAGGAGCTCAGCCATGGGAATCAGCAACGCGCCCAGCTTGCGGCTGCATTGGCTCCGAACCCGGAGTTGCTCGTCCTCGATGAGCCATTCGCCGGACTGGACCCGATCGGTGTCGACTCGTTGTCCCAGACCCTTCGCGAACTGTCCTCAGGGGGTGTCACGATCGTGTTCTCGAGCCACCAGCTCGACCTCGTCGAGGACGTGTGTCAGGACGTTGCGATCATCAATGACGGACGGATCGTGCTTGACGGAGATCTGGATCAGATCAAGGCACGGTCTTCGCGTCGAAGGCTCACGATCGATGTCGATGGACGATCGTGGATCCCTGACCTTCCAGACATTGAGGTCGTGAGAAACCACGGTCAGGATCACTGCGTGGTCCCAGACGATGCCCCCGTTGCGGACATCCTTGCTGTAGCTGAGGCAGCAGGCAATGTCACGCGGTTTGCGTTCGAACCTCCTCATCTCACCGATCTGTTCAGAGAGGCGGTTCAGCCATGAGCCCCTGGACCCAGGTCTGGTTGCTTGCGAAGCGGGAATTCGTCGAGCGTGGTCGTTCGAAGCCGTTCCTTGTGACCATGGTGATCCTTGCTGTGGTGATCATCGCCATCGGTCCTGTGATCAATGCCTTGTCCGGTGGTGAGCCTGAGGCGACGACCGTGGGCCTCGTCGGGGTGGAGCTACGCGGCATCGAAGACGAGTTGGAGACTCAGGGTGACCTGTTCGAGATCGACATTGATGTTGTGCGCTTTGAGTCGATGGACCAAGCAGAGAACGCACTCGAAGATGGTGAAGTTGACGCCGTGCTGAGAGACGGCAACGAAGTGGTCTTCTATGACAACACATCTGCGGGACTGACATCTCTCATCCAACGTGCCGTCGACACGGTGGTCACAGTGTCGACCCTCGAGGACCTTGGCCTGTCTGAGGTTGAGATCTCCGCAGTTCAGGAACCGGTGCCAGTTTCGGTTTCGACCATCGAGGAGACGGATCTCGAGGAGGATGCGAAGAGAGGGGCGGCCTTCGTCGGAGCCATCCTGTTGTACGTGTCGATCATCATGTTCGGACAGTTCGTCGCCATGGGCACCGTCGAGGAGAAGCAGAACCGAGTCGTCGAAGTGGTCCTGTCACGCGTTCGGCCCTGGCAGGTTCTCGTCGGCAAGGTTGCGGGAATCGGTCTGCTCGGCCTCCTCCAGCTCACCATCCTTCTCGGCGCTGCATACATTTCGGCACAGCTCGCCGGACCGACGGATATCGATGTCGCAGCGGTCGGTCTGCCGATCATCGCAGGTGTCTTCTTCTGGTTCATCCTCGGTTATGCGTTCTATGCCTTCCTCTATGCAGCGGTCGGTTCAACCGTGTCCAGGCAGGAAGATCTCCAGGGAGCGATCATGCTGCCGATCGTGTTGATACTGCCCGGCTATCTGCTTGCGATATCCGCAGCAGAGAATCCCGATAGCTTGCTGGCGCGGGTCGGCTCGCTGATGCCAATGTGGGCTCCGTTCGTGATGCCTGTGCGTATAGCAGCCGGTTCGGCAGCGGCGTGGGAGATCGCTGTTGCGGTGGTTGGATCGATCGTCGGCGCTGTCGCACTCGTGTGGATCGGGTCACGGGTCTATCGGGGGGCGCTCCTGCGCACAGGAACCAAGGTGAAGATCACCGATGCCTGGAGAGCCGCAGCGGATTAGGCGCTCTTCGGATCTGTGCGGCGTGTCGGGTGAAGCCGCAGAACGTAGTACGTCGTACGTACTTCGTACTACCGGTCTTCCACCTCCGGGTTCTCACCGGCCACGGTCAGCATGTCGGTCAGCGTTGCTGATTCCCAGGCGGTGAATACATCGAGGACACGCCCGGGGGCCTCGAGCATCGGGACGTGCCCCACATCCTCGAACAGAACGACCGTCCAATCGGGGCGTTGCCTTCCGATCCATTTCGCGGACTGTGCGTGAACCAGTTCGTCCTCGGTCCCGTGGATGAGCAGCGTTGGCTGGGTAACCCTGTGGATCAGTTCAGAGAATCGACCTTTGCGAACAACGTAGGGCGCGATTGAGTTGGCAGCCTCGACGAGCGCCCCTGTCGCCCATGGCTGCGTTCGACGCAGAGCTGCGATTTCGGTGGCGTGTTCCCAAACGGTTGCGTCAAGGGACTCGGGATGTGCCGCGACGAAGGTGAGCGCTTCGGTGACGCCTTCATCCACGGTGGTGTGATCGCGAAACGCGTCGACCAGTCTTCCACCGAGCCACGGGATCAAGGGGACAGACAGCCTCGCAGCCGTCGGGAAACTTATCGTCATCCACGAGAAGATCGGTGCTGCAGGGTCGATGAGCACAAGGGAGTTCACGCGGTCCGGGTAGCGCTCGGATGTCAGGATCGAGATCAGTGCTCCCATCGAGTTTCCGATGACCGTTGCGCTACCGCCGTAGTGATCGATGACGCCCTTCACGAGCTGAGCGTTGTCGTCCACCGTCGTTCCGCCCTCGAGCGGAGGGGTGAAACCGAAGCCGGAGAGGTCAGGAGCCACCACTCGATGAGTCTTGGCGAGTGTGGGGGCGATCAGGTTCCAGTTGTATGCGGATCCTTCAAGGCCATGGACGCATACCACCAACGGGCCATTGCCCCCGTAGTCGAGGACGCTGACCGGTCCTCCCACATCGATCGTGTGGCGCTCCACGGTCAACCCACCCCTAGGAGACTGCTGAATAACACATGTTGGCCATCTCGACGACCATGCATCACCACTCGCTGTGGTCTCGGCTCTGCCATTCCGCCACAAGGAGTGGCGAAACCTCTACCTGTGCGGGTGGCGCGCCTGGTCGCCGATCTCACCAACGGCATCAATCAGCAGCCTCCTAGGCCGTCGAGCAGCTTCCCCGTGTCTGATGGTGAGAAGATGCTCTGGAAGTAGAAGCGAGTGATGCCGAGCTTCTCGAATCCATCGAGTTGATCTCTGACCCCCTCGTACGTACCCCTGGGTGTGTGCCGTTTCTCGTAGTGGGCCTCGAGTGCTTTGCGGCTGAGGCCAGCCTCGGAAGCGTTCTCGTTCATCATCTCCTCGAACTCCCCCTCGGTCGCTGCGGCAACGACCTGTCCGCTCGAGGACAATCGGATGGAATCGGGGTCTCTGCCCGCTTCTGCTGCGGCCCTTCGGAAACGATCGATCCGCTCTTCGAGGTTCGGGCCAGGATAGACGTTGAACTCATCGGCGAATTGCCCAGCCAACCGAGGCGTCTTGAGTGCACCTGTGCCGCCTACGAGGAGGGGGATCTTCTTGTCAGGATGAGGAGCCAACGGGAAAGCCTCGAGCTGATATCGCTTGCCCGCATAGCCAGGAGACTCGGGGTCGAAGGCTGCAGTGAGATAGGCGAGAGCTTCCTCGAGCATGTTGAAGCGTTCAGCCATGTCCGGGTACTCGAACCCGAACACTTCGTGTTCCCTGTCCATCCATCCGGTTCCGACACCGAGCGTGAACCGCCCCCCTGACATTCGATCAATGGTCACAGCCATCTTTGCCAACACTGCCGGATGGCGGAATGTGATAGGCGATACAAGCATCACGAGGTCGAGATCCTCTGTCTCTCGTGCCAACCCGCCGAGCTGGATGAAGGCATCAGGTGCTGGAGTGGTTTGTGCAGCGTCCTCGTCGAGGGCGAGGAGGTAGTGGTCGGGGAGAGCAAGCGCGATGAGCCCGCGGTCGTTTGCGAACCGAGCGGCCTCCACCAGCCGCTTGTAAGGACCTGCGACCTGCAATGCGTATTCCATGGCACCTCCGACTCCCGGTAGCGTAGGTGCTGTGATGTTGTCGGAGATCGCGTGTCTGGAATCTGTCCCCGCAACCCAATATGGTGATGTAGGAAGGAAGGATTCCATGACACAGTCGTACTTCACCCCGAGGGTGTTCACATTCCTGAAGGAGCTCGCCGACAACAACGACCGGGCGTGGTGGGAACAGAACAAGGATCGCTACATCGAGGTCATCCGCGAGCCGGCGAAGGTGTTCATCGAGGACTTCGGAGAGCGCATTCAGGCGATCTCTGATCACTTCGTTGCCGACACCCGAACCAACGGCGGGTCGCTGATGCGTCCATATCGCGATACCCGGTTCTCGAAGGACAAGACGCCGTACAAGATCAATGTCGGAATCCAGTTCCGCCATGAGCGGGGCAAGGATGTGCATGCGCCCGGTTTCTATCTGCATCTCGAACCGGGAGGGTGCTTTGCTGGTGTCGGGATGTGGCGTCCAGAGGCAAGAGTCGCCCGCCAGATCAGGGAACATCTCTACGAGCACCCCGATGGCTGGAAGAAGGCTACGCGATACAAGCGATTCACCTCGGTGTGGGACATGATGTCAGACGACGAAGGGGACTATCTCAAACGTGTGCCAAAGGAGTTCGATCCCGAGTTCGAGTATGCGGACTCCCTACGCCTCAAGACCTTCATTGCGGTCTCGAAGCTCTCCCAGAAGGCTGTGACTTCACCAGATTTCGACGCTGAACTGGCGAAACGGTTCAAGGCTGGCAGCGACCTCAACCGATTCCTGTGCGAAGCTGAGGGTCTGTCTTACTGACCAGTAGTAGAGGTTGACCCAGGACCGATCAGACGAGGCGTTCCGCGGCGAGTAACGCATGTTTGGGGAAGTCGAAGCTCTGGTCGAGCGCCCATCGGAATGCGAGGCCGTCGAGGGCCCCGAGGAGTAGCTCCGCCTGCACAGCGCCGTCTTCGGGGGTGAGGGAAGTGTTGCCTCGCTGCATGGCATCCGCAAATCGTTCTACGCGGCGCTGGTGGTGTCGGAGGAACCGGCGTCTTGCGCCGTTCGCCGATGAATCACCAGCCAGTGCGGCCTTCACATACACCCTCGCCATCTTCGGCTCCTCATCGAAGAACCGGATGTAGGCCTCAACGAGATCGTCCACCGTGTCCGTGCCTGCGTGGTGGGGGTCGGGATCAACCGCCTCGATCGACTCGCGGACGACGCGGATGATCGCATCCTCCTTGGAATCGAAGAGATTGTAGAAACTGCCTGACCTCACCTCGGCTCGGTCGCAGATCGCCTTGAGCGTCGTGGCCTCCATCCCGTCCTCGGCGAGCAGGCTCCGTGTGGCTTCGATGATGCGGGCCTCGGTCTGTATGCCTACCTGGTAACGAGCCACAGCTTCCCTTCGTTTCGGGCATCGTACTCTCGAAGTTGAGTGCCCATGCAAATATGGTCGATCGCCCAAACTTGGAGTGTATACTCAAATTGTGTCAGAAAG